>JAJRQC010000054.1 GCA_024280455.1 Deltaproteobacteria bacterium
AAGTGATGTCGTATCAGGCTATTTTCATCCTTGGTTGTGGCTGTGACGTTAAAAAATCTTGGTCCAGCCATGCTGGTTTATCCGAAAATAACCCACGAAGTGATGTCGTATCAGGCTATTTTCATCCTTGGTTGTGGCTGTAACGTTAAAAATCTTGGTCCAGCCATGCTGGTTTATGATGTGATATATTGATCAGAGAGCAAGTGGGCAGGGAGGGGGGCATGTCGTGGGGATTGGTATTGAGAATAAAGACACCCTGAGCCCATTGTCAATATTTTCAATACACAACACTAGCCGGTTCAGCCCGGTATTCTGTCCTTTTTAGGGAACAGGCGGAGCAGGAGGAGAATTGAGAGGGCGGTGATGCACAGGTACAGGGTGAGATCCGGCTGGGCCCGGTTTTCCGGGCGCACAAAAGCCAGAACCCCCAGCACGATCATAAACTGATAGCCCTGGCGCTGGAAACGAATGATCTTGCTTAAGACGTAAAAATTAATCATCGGTACAATAAGGTTTATCAGGAGCAGCGGCGAGAACTGGCCTGAGCCCATGGCCGCCAGTTGCAGTCTGGCCATGACATAGAGTTTTCCCACCGTGAGCACCGTCAGCAGCAGGCAGAGCAGGCGGTTGACCCACAGGTATTGTCTGCGTTGTTGCTCCTCCGGCAGGTTGTTCAGGTAAAAGACGAGATCATCCCTGTCGCCCTTCTTCGACAGTCTGGCCAGGATTTCCTGTTTTGTATGTCCCCGGTCGAGTTCCTTCCGCACCAATTGTTCAGTGGCATTCTGTTGTTTCATAGTTGTTTTTTTGTACTGTTCTGTGAATATGGAATTTTATTCTTATCGTATCCGATTGTGGTACGCAATGCAATCTACCACAAAGTAGTGTTTTATGTTGCTCTGTAAGAGTTATGGCTTGACAAAAGCCTGAGATATGATTAGGCGATACCGGTAGGAATCGTGTTGAAAATAATAGTATCTGCGACAGCTTTTTCCGTCTTTATGGAGACAGAAAAGCTTACCAGGTCAGGGCCTCCCATGAAACATTTTTTTTAATTGAATGGAGGTATTGTTTTTTGAGGAAGAGGGTACTTGAAAAAAGTACTGCTATTCTATAATCAATTTCTTTACGCAAGCAATAAGGAGTGTGTCATGAGTGGCAATGAAGACAAGATCACCAGTCTGCTCAGTGAAGGCAAGACTTTTGCCCCACCGACTGAGGGTGCGGACAAGGCATGGGTTAAATCCATGGATGAATACCGTGCCGCCTATCAACGTTCCATGGATGACCCCGAAGGCTACTGGGCTGACCGGGCTGAAGAACTCGTCAGCTGGGATAAGAAATGGGACAAGGTTCTGGAGTGGGATTACAACAAGCCTGAAATCAAATGGTTTGACGGCGCCAAGTTGAACATGTCCTATAACTGTCTTGACCGTCACCTGACCGATGGGCGCCGCAACAAGGCTGCTCTTATCTGGCAGGGGGAGCCGGAAGATGACGTCAAGGTCTATACCTACCAGATGCTGCATACCGAGGTCTGCCGTTTTGCCAATGTGCTGAAAAAAAAGGGTGTGAAAAAAGGTGACCGGGTTGCTATCTATCTGCCCATGATCCCGGAACTCTCCATTGCCCTTCTGGCCTGTGCCAGAATCGGAGCCATCCACTCGGTTGTCTTTGCCGGTTTTTCAGCGATAGCGTTGCAGAGCCGTATTCAGGACTGTGAGGCTAAAGTACTGGTCACAAGCGACGCCGTCCTCCGGGCCGGCAAGACTATCCCCTTAAAGCCCAATGCCGATACCGCCCTTGATGGAAGTGATTCCGTTGAGTCCTGTATTGTAGTCAAGCGTGCCGGTAATGAGGTCTCCATGCAGGATGGACGGGATAGCTGGTGGCATGACGAGGTGGCTGCTGAAGATATTTCTTCCGTCTGTGAGCCCGAGTCCATGGATGCCGAAGATATCCTGTTTATCCTCTACACCTCCGGCTCCACCGGCAAACCGAAAGGGGTTGTCCATACCACCGGCGGCTACCTGCTGTATGCCATGCATACTTGTCAGTATGTGTTTGACTTAAGAGATGACGATGTCTACTGGTGTACGGCTGATATCGGCTGGATTACCGGTCATTCCTATATTCTGTATGGTCCGCTGGGACTCGGGGCCACCTCGGTCATGTTCGAAGGTGTTCCCTCCTATCCCGGCCCGGACAGGTTCTGGAAGGTCGTGGAAAAATTTCAAGTCAACACCTTTTATACTGCGCCGACGGTTATTCGGGCCCTGATGCGTGACGGTGAAGAACCGACCAAGCGCTGGGATCTGTCCAGTCTTCGGATTCTTGGTTCAGTTGGTGAACCGATCAATCCTGAGGCCTGGATGTGGTATCACGTCAATATCGGCAAGGAAAAGCTGCCCATAGTCGATACCTGGTGGCAGACCGAGACCGGCGGCATCATGATCTCTCCACTGCCCTATGCTACTCCGCTCCAACCGGGCTCGGCCACTTATCCCCTGCCTGGTATTGATGCGGCCATTTTTGATGAAGAAGGCAATGAGGCCGGAGTAAATGAGGGCGGTCATCTTGTCATCCGCAAACCCTGGCCGGGTATGCTGCGCGGCGTTTTCGGCGATCCCGAGCGCTTCAAGAAGACCTATTTCAGCCGGTATGAGAATACCTATGACCCTGAAGACGGCGCCCGTAAGGATGACGATGGTTACTTCTGGATCATGGGTCGACTTGATGATGTCATCAACGTTTCCGGCCACCGTCTCGGTACTGCTGAGATAGAGTCTGCACTGGTTTCCCATCCAGCTGTAGCCGAGGCTGCGGTTGTCGGCATGCCCCATGCGATCAAGGGGCAGGCCATTTTTGCCTATGTTACCCTGATGGCCAACGCTGAAGAGAGCGATGAGCTTATTGTCGAGCTCCGTAAGCATGTACGGTCGGAAATCGGCCCCATTGCCACTCCGGAGGTGATCATGTGGGCTCCCGGCCTGCCGAAGACCAGATCAGGAAAGATCATGCGGCGTATCCTGCGTAAGATTGCCGCCAATGATTTTGAGGAATTTGGTGATACTTCAACCCTTGCTGATCCATCCGTTGTTGATCATCTGGTTACTGGAAAGAAGAAACTGGGTTGATGGCATGCAGGAGCATATCTGAGTAGTATGTGACAGGCAGGGAATGAAAGTTCTCTGCCTGTTTTATTTTGGGTTCCAGCTCTCGGGCTTTGTCTTTGAATCGTCCCGCTCTGACCCCTGATCCCTGACCCCTGATTGTTATGTCTGCTGATCAACATTTTATCGCTCCGGAAGTCGTTATTGAATTTTTGTCGGCAATGATGCCTTTTGATGAGCTTGACGATGCCACCCTGCATGAGGTGGCCCGTCATATACGGGTGGATTTCTTCCCCAAGGGTACACGTCTGTTGACCGCGGGGGAAACAGAGCTTACCCATCTGTTTTTGATTCAAAAGGGCGGGGTGAAGTCTTTTATCACCGATGATGAGGGTGAGATCACTCTGAAAGATTTCCGGGGTGAGGGCGCCTATGTCGGTGCTCTGCCGATTATCAGGGGCACCCGGGCCAATCTTGATGTTGAGACGGTAGAGGATACCTTCTGTTTTCTGCTGCCTCGGGAGGGTTTTCTTGAGCTGATCCAGGAACAACCCGGTTTTGCCCAGTACTATCTGAAGAGTTTTTCCGAAAAGATCGTCAATACCGCCTATACCGAGCTCCGTCATCATAAAATGATCCGGCGAGGCGATGAGGAGCTGTACCTGTTTACCATCGAGGTCGGTGACATCATCAAGCAGGAACTCAGAAAAATTGCATCCTCCGCCACTATTCAGGAGGCCGCCCGTGCCATGACGCGGTACAGGATCGGTTCTCTGTTTATTCATGAGGAAAATGATCCCGATGCTATCATCGGGATTATCACCGATCGTGACCTGCGTGCCCAGGTCGTTGCCGCTGGATTGGACTACAAGGAGCCTGTGAGCCGGATCATGACCGGGCTGGTCGCTAAGATTCTGTCCCGGGCGACCTGTTTTGACGCCCTGCTGAAAATGATGACCACCGGTGTGCACCATCTGGCTGTTGAACGTAAGGGCCATATTGTCGGGGTAGTGACCTCTCATGATATAATGCTGCTGCAGGGAACGTCTCCTTTCTCTCTGTTCAAGGAAATCGGCAAACAGAGCCGGATAGAGGGGTTGTACCCGCTTTCTCAGAAGATTCCTGATATTATTCGAAATTTGATTAAAGAAGGGGCCAAGGCCGGTAATATCGCTCGGATGATTTCCCTGCTCAATGACCAGATTCTAGAGCGGTTACTGACTCTGCTTGAAGAAGAACTCGGCCCGCCGCCGGTGGATTACTGCTGGTTGCTGCTCGGAAGTGAGGGCCGGCGTGAGCAGACATTCAAGACCGATCAGGATAACGCCATCATCTATGCCGATCCGGCGAATGAGCAGCAGGAACAGATTGCCAGGGAGTATTTTACGATCTTTGCCCGCAAGGCTATAGATCATCTTGTCAACTGCGGCTATCCGCTCTGCCCCGGTGAGATCATGGCCACTAACCCTAAATGGTGTCAACCGGTCTCGGTCTGGAAAAAGTATTTTGCATCATGGATTGCGGCACCGGCACCACAGGAACTCCTGCATGCGACCATCTTTTTCGATTTTCGGGCTGAATTCGGTAAAGTTGCTTTGGCCGATGATCTGCGTAAATATCTTGGAGAGCTTTCCGGCCGTCAGGAGATTTACCTCTTGCATATGGCTCGAGAATGTATGGCCAGCCGGGCACCGCTGTCGTTTTTCAAAAATTTTATTGTTGCAAAAAACGGAGAGCACAGGAACAAGCTGGACATCAAGACCCAGGGTCTGACGCCTTTTGTCAACTTTGCCCGGGTGCTGGCTCTGAAGTACGGCGTCAGAGAAACAAATACACTCTCCAGGCTGCAGGTTCTGTCCGAGGAGGGCCATATATCGGAGGAATTGTGGGCCAGCGCCCGTGAAGCCTACGAGATGCAGATGCAACTGCGACTCATTCACCAGCTGGCACAAATTGAAGAGGGGGTGCTGCCGGATAATCATATTGCCCCTGACCAGTTGTCCGATCTTGAAAAGCGGATGCTGAAAGAGTCCTTCGAGGTCATTGAGCGCTTGCAGGGTGTCTTGAAAATCCTCTTTCCGGTCGGGTGAATGTGATGCTGCTCGCCGGTCTTTGCCCTGGCCTGAGAACAAGGCATCCGGCTTTGCTCAAAAACAGGGTGCTGTTTAAGGACTTTAATCAGAGCAGATTGCTCACCGACTATACTTTTGTTGTCTGTGATACGGAGTTGACCGGCCTGAACAGGCGAAGGGACGAGATTATCTCCATAGGTGCTGTGCGAATCGTCAATCTGCAGATTGAGCTGAGCCAGTCTTTTCATTGTTATATTAAACCAAAGAATATTGATCCAAACGCGGCCACGTTCGTCCATCGGATTACTCCGGAGCAACTGCTCGATGCCCCGCCTCTTGAGGAGGTGTTGCCCGCGTTCCTTGATTTTTGCGGTGACGCCCTGCTGGTCGGGCATTTTATCAGTATCGACATGTATTTTCTCAATAAGGCCGCGCGCAGGGTTCTGGGCGGCATGATGTCGAATCCCAGCATCGATACCATGCGTCTGGCCAAGGGGTATAAGGAGGCACAGTGCATAGACCATTTTGGTGGCTGCGACCAATCGGCATCGTACAACCTTGACCTGTTGAGCGAGGAGTTCAACCTGCCGCGGTTTAAACCTCATGATGCCCTGGAGGACGCGTTGCAGACGGCGTATCTTTTTCTCTTTTTAGTAAAGAAATTAAAGCATGGTGGGATCAAAACCTTGAAGGAACTCTATCTGGCCGGCCGGATTTTTGGATTAATGGGGCGGGGATAAATGGCGACAGTTGCACTGTTGAATATCCGATATTCCGATTATTTATAACGGCGTAATGGGCTTGAAATCCCTTATTCCCAAGCATTGCAGCGGAGTTGCACTGTTTGAATGTCTTGACAGAGGCCGAAAGGAAATGTTAAAAATTTTATTTGATAGACCAATGTGGTAGGCGCAATTTTTCAGAACACCGTAACCACGAAACTACGAAGTATGAAAAAAGCCCGAATCAGCGTACTTCGTGGGCGATTTTCGGATAAACATTTGCTGTTTACAGGGGACAGTGGAGGACCTGTATCCTGTCTGTTTCGAAATTCGGGGGATGGGCCCCTGATGTTCAGCGACGGAATATCCATTCCGTCGTCAATAAGAAAGAGGAGGCGTAAATGAGTGATAATTCTGAGTACTGGAGGGCAAATATCCGACTTGTTATGGGATGTATTGTTGTCTGGTTCGTGGTCTCTTACGGTTGCGGCATTTTATTTGCCCCGGCTTTAAACAGCATTCGTATTCTGGGGGGATATCCGCTCGGATTCTGGTTTGCACAGCAGGGTTCAATCTACACCTTTGTCGTGCTCATCTTTTTCTACGCTTGGCGTATGAATCAACTTGATCGTAAATTCGGCGTCGAGGAAGACTAAGGGGGAAAATGATGAGTTTACAGTTAATGACCTATCTTGTTGTCGGGGCAACCTTTGCCCTGTATATTTTTATTGCCATCAAGGCAAAAGCTGCCACAACCGGAGAATTTTATGTTGCCGGTAAGGGCATTCATCCGGTTTTGAACGGTATGGCAACCGGCGCTGACTGGATGTCGGCGGCCTCCTTTATCTCCATGGCCGGTCTCATTGCCTTCAAGGGCTATGATGCATCTGTGTTTCTGATGGGCTGGACCGGCGGATACTGTCTGCTGGCTATGTTGCTGGCGCCCTATCTGCGTAAATATGGAAAATATACGGTTCCCGAATTTATCGGTGACCGTTATTACTCCAATGCTGCCAGGGTGGTTGCCGTTCTCTGCCTGATCACGGCTTCCCTGACCTATGTTATCGGTCAGATGAAGGGTATAGGCGTAGCCTTTTCCCGTTTTCTTGAACTGCCCTTTGAAACCGGCCTGTTTGTCGGTATGGCTATCGTATTTATCTACGCAGTTATGGGTGGTATGAAGGGAGTCACCTATACCCAGATTGCCCAATACTGCGTGTTGATCTTTGCCTATACCGTACCTGCAGTCTTTATTTCTCTGCAGTTGACCGGTAATCCTATTCCGCAGTTAGGACTTGGCGCTCACATGGGTGGCGATCCTAACAACATGTTCATGTTGGATAAGCTGGATAAAACATTGGTTGACCTTGGATTTCATGAGTATACCCTGCAGAAGGGGAGTACATTAAATATCTTTATGTATACCCTGTCGCTTATGATCGGTACCGCTGGTCTGCCTCATGTTATCACCCGTTTCTTTACCGTGCCCAAGGTAAAGGATGCCCGTTCCTCGGTGGGTTGGTCGCTGGTTTTCATCGCCATTTTGTATACGACCGCCCCTGCGGTTGGTGCCATGGCGCGTTTGAACCTGATGGAAACCATTCGTCCAACCACCGGAGCTCATGCCGGTGAATGGCTGGAGTATGATCAGCGTCCGCAGTGGTTTAAAAACTGGGAAAAAACAGGTCTCCTGAAGTTTGAAGATAAAAACGGCGACGGTAAAATCCAGTATGTAGGTGATAAAGAAAAGAATGAAATGGTCAAGGTTGACCGTGATATCATGGTTCTCGCCAACCCTGAAATCGCCGGCCTGCCCAACTGGGTTATTGCTCTGGTTGCCGCTGGTGGTATTGCTGCGGCTCTGTCCACAGCAGCCGGTCTGCTGCTGGCAATCTCTTCCTCCATTTCCCATGATATCCTCAAGGGTATTATTGCCCCGGATATGACGGATAAACAGGAGCTTCTGGCCAGTCGTATAGCCATGGGCGGCGCCATTGTCGTGGCCGGGTATTTTGGTCTTCATCCTCCGGGATTTGCCGCCCAGGTTGTGGCTCTGGCCTTTGGGCTGGCTGCGTCCTCTATTTTCCCGGCCCTGATGATGGGTATCTTTGTGAAGCGGATTAATAATATTGGTGCAGTCTGTGGTATGTTGTCTGGTCTGGGTATTACCCTGGTCTATATCTTCTGGTTCAAAGGTTGGTTCTTTGTTGCCAGTACGGCTATGGCTGCCAACACTCCTGACAATTGGTTTCTGGGTATTGCGCCCGAGGCCTTTGGTGCGGTTGGTGCGATGGTGAACTTTGCCGTTGCCTATGCTGTCTCCATGGTAACCCCGCCGCCGCCTGAGCATATTCAGCGTCTGGTTGAAGATATTCGGGTTCCGGGTGTCATTCGCCGGTAATTAACTGGTTTTCCGGTTAGATTCCGGAGAGTTGTTCAACAGCGCATGGCCAATGCCCCTGTCGTTTTACGACAGGGGCATTTTTTTGTCCGATTAATCTTTGGTGGTGTGACAGACGAAACACCCGGTAGCAGCCGCTGCTCCGGCATTACCGGCAATCATGGTGCTGTAATCCCAGCGCAGCATGGAGGGGTAGTCGCTGGCATGGGCAACATGGCAGGAAAGGCACATTACGACATCGCTTCCAGGCGTCACGCTGCTTCCGGCAGCGGCGGGAACCGTGATCCTCGCTATTGGTGCCTGCAGGCTGTATACGGTGTAGGCTGCATATTCCCCGCTTGAAGGTAAGGCCAGATCGGTCGGATGTCGGATAAACGGTGAGCTGGCTACAGCGCCCACTCCGTCGGAGGTTGCGGACTGAAGAGTATGGAAGTTACCGTGACAGGTAGCACAGAACTGACTCATTGTGCCGTCGGGTGGCTGCACGCCGCCGGTGCCGTGACAACTCAGCTCTGCTGCACCACCACAGCCCAACTGCACCGGGGCCAGGAGTCCGAAGTATTCGTTGTGGCTTGCAGCACTGGGGTTTTCCTGCCAGTCACTGCTTTCAAATCCTTTAACTCCCATGAGAAAACGATAACTCTCGGCAGGAGTGTTGGCCTGATCAAGTTGACCATCGACGTTGTTGTGATGGGCTCCGGTTACCCCGTCGGGGTAACCGGAGCCGGGTAACCTGTAGCCGTGACAACCGTTGGTGCCGGCACAGGTAAGGTTGTCTGTGTTTACATTGCCGCCGGTGTCATGACCGAACTGCCGGATTCCACCGGGCGGGCCATAGAGTACGCCGTCTGTGCCGGTCAGGTCTCCTATGTTGTGACCCTTGTTGTCTGCGGCACCACTTCCTTTCAAGCCGGTAATGTAGCCAAAGTTTCCTCCTGCCAGGTCGGTTGCCCCGCTGTGCATGACCTGGGGCATGATGTCGGTACCCAGGTTGACGGTCGGGCTTGTTCCTCCCTGGGCATGGCAGCCGTAACAGTTCCCTCTGGTCAGGTTATTGTTCGGCGCGGCCGAGCCGTCAAAGGTCATGGCCGCATTATCCTGACTGTTGTGCATGGTATGACAATCGTAACAGACCCCCTGTATGGCACCAAGAGCTGTGCCGGAGCAGAGGATGGATATCAGGCATGTTATGTATGCCGCAGCCGGGTACAACTGACCGGATTTCCAATGTTGTGTGCTTGGCAACTGTGCCATCTCCCATCCTTTTATGTGCTTGTTACCGAGGACTATCGCTCACGGACTCATCATGCTCAAGTGTCACCTGCAGTACAAACAGGGGGATAATTTTGTGTCCATTCTAATTGAAGTATAGCCTTATCAGTAGTGTTCTTCAATTGATTTCCCTTGGTCAACTGTACGGGTCGAAAAGGCCGCTGATAAAATCGGTTGGTTCTCTCCTCTTGATTTGTGGAAAGCTGAGCTTTGTACGTAATCAGGTATTGTACAGAGACTGGGTATCCGTTTACCTCCAGTAACCACAATCCGTTGTATGCGCTCTGGTTAAGCGGATATCCGGTTTAAAGAGTTTTCGTGGCAGGCCCCTGGTGTTACGGATTATAAATTGGTAACATTATTTTATTGACCGGGCAAGCTGTTTGTGATAGTTCTAACCATGATGGTACAATGGGGGCAGGTGAAGTCATATGGGTGGACGAGTGACATTCACCGAACATATTGGCTTGCAGGCCAAGGGAAAACACTGATTGTCGCTTTCTCGAGACACCGGAATTCCTTGAATTTTTCAGGATACTATGCTAACGGTAAATAGGTAAATGGTTATTTTTTCGACTTTCTGACCGGGGAGCGATTGCGTGGCATTTATATCAGAAGATGCAAGGGGATGTTACTGTAAAAAAAGGGGCAAAATTATGGAAAATCGTATCGGTTTGACAGCTATTCTTTTTGCAGTTGTACTGGGCATTGCTCTTGTTTCGGTACCTGTTTCAGTTCCAGCCAAGGTGACCGGACAATGTGCCCAGTGCCACACCATGCATAACAGCCAGGGTGGAACACCTATGGCGCTTGATATCGCCGGTGCTGCGCAGACCGCCCCGAACGAGACCCTGCTCATCTATGGCTGTGTCGCCTGCCATACCGGGACAAACGACGGCACCAACAATATTCCCTATGTCAACAAAACCACCGCGCCGATTTATGGTACTGACGGAACTACGGGTGAGACCTTGGCCGGCGGTAATTTGTACTGGGTAGCTAAAGTGGGGAATCCGACTGGGCTTGCCGACGCAACAGGGCATAACGTTGCCAGTGATGGCCTGGCCACCCAGGATGGGACCCTGGGCAACACCCCGCCCGGCGGCACCGCATTGACCAGTCAGTTGACCTGTGCCGGCACCACCGGCTGTCACGGTGACCGAACCCAGGACAGCGATTTCGGTGCCATGTCCGGCACCCACCACGCTGATGACAGCGTTATCGACGGGACGACCGTTGTCAAGAGTTACCGTTTCCTGGACGGGGTGCTTGGCCTGGAGGATTCGGACTGGGAGTACCTGCCGACAGCCGCCGCCCATAACCAGTATCAGGGCTATGATCGGACGGCGGACACCGAAATGGCCGTCGGCTCAATCAGTAACCTCTGCGCTCAGTGCCACAATGATTTTCATAACGGCAGCGGTAACGTGGGTGGAACTGCACCGACTGCGGCCCCTTTTGCCAGTCCCTGGGTCAGGCATCCCACTGATTTTGATATGGGGAATACCGGGGCCACGTCGGAGTACCGTGACTATGGCGGCGCCGGGGTGAACGCCTACGTTGTTGCCGCCCCGGTCGCCAGTGCTGCCGTCACCACTGTCCTGCAAACGGTTACCTTCAGTGATGATACCATAGTTACCTGCATCTCCTGTCACCGGGCCCACGGCACGCCCTACGATGATCTGCTGCGCTGGGACTACTCTACTGTCTCAGCCGGCGGCGGCGGAACCGGCGGTTGTTTTGAATGCCATACCACGAAGAATTGACGGTTTGTCCGGGCTGGACCAGCGACGGGGAGCAAGAGCGCAGGCCACTTTTTCCAATGGTGCAAACCGGGATGAAGTGGCTTTTGTTTGTACCATTTATCAAGCAGCCTAACTGTGTATTCAGGTTTCCCCCTCTTCTACTCTCGTGATCAGTAAAAGACATCGTAACCACCTGCTTTTTTGGTCATGTGTCGCGCTCATGTATTGGATCATCTTCCCTTGTCCTTCGGGCCGGGCTGAAGTCGTTGGCCTGGATGCATCATGGCAGACCACGCAAACAGGGAGAGACAGTGAAGACGAGAATCTCAGTTCCTTTAATCAGCGATACCATCTGCAGTGGAATCCCCAGGTAACCCGAACCATATTTCTGGATACCAATATGGATTATTCCCGCAACTGGACTACCGGGGCTGGAACCCGGGAGATCATTTCACCTACCCTTGATCTTCAAGTTCGAAATGATCTCTTTGTTGCCGGGTTCAACGGAATTATTACTGAAACCAACAACACCGAAAGCCGGGATCAGAGCAGCAACAGCTGGGAGATGTCTCTTGGTTCAAACTGGGAATATCCCTACTGGCCGAATGTACGTGGTATTATCGGCAGCAACCGTATCAACGACAGCGAAGATATAACCGATAATGAACGGTCATGGTCCGAACTGGTGGTTGACTGGGAGGTCGATGATCTGCAGGCCTATTACAGTTATTACGTGCAGGACAGAACCGATTATGCTGAACGGTCCAGTCGAGAGGAGCGAACCCATTTTGGTCGTATCGACTATACCAGGAGCTTTTTAGACTATCGCGGTCAGCTGACCTTTTCCCAGCAGGCGACCAGCTCGCGCACGGATTATCATGCCTCCGTCGGGGCCGACGGCAGTGTCAATGTCGGAATCAACCTTTCCCGGGCACTGTCGGGAGTGGATAATACTCCGGATCGAGGGACCCTGCCGTCCAACCCGGGCCTTATCGACGGCAACCGTGATCGAGTCGCCTACACCATTCAACTTCATGAGGTCGCCAACCTCGGGATCAAGACCGATTTTCAGATCGTCGACATCCTCTACCTGTATACCGGCCAGCTGGACCCGATTCTTCTTGATGAAACCTCTGCGCTCAGCTGGGATCTCTATGCAAGCAGCGACGGTATTGAGTGGACCCTGGAAAGAGTTCAACCGGCAACGGTCTATAACCGCGATGAGAATCGTTATGAAGTAGTTGTCGGCGGATTGAAAAATATTTACCTCAAACTGGTGGTCACCGGCTGGCCTCCCGTGCTCAAGGTCCCGATAACCGAAATTGCCGCCTTTCGTACCCAGAGTGGTTCAGGCGGACGGGTTATCGAGGACCAGCGCTACTCTAAATACGTTACCGACCTGAACCTGCGCTACGATCCGACCCTGAACACCCGCTTCATCTATTCTCTGGTCTGGGACGACAGTGCATATGATCTGGGAAACAATCGTCAGCGCCTGTTCCAGACCGGAAGTTTCAGATGGTTGTACAATAAATATTTTATCCCGACGGTGACCATTAACGATACCGCGACCACCAATTCCGACCTGATGGATACCCTCCAGCGTTCCTATGCCCTCTCCATCCAGTCGACCCCGATTCCGACCCTGCAATCCATTTTCAGCATGACCAGGAATGAAAATTACGAGGATGATGACCTCATCAACACCAATCACACCATTAACCTGCTGAATTCGGCCACCCTGTATCCCAACCTGGATACGACTCTTGATTTGAATGTTGTCTTCAACAACAACAGACAGCTCGATACCTCCAATGAGGCCATGGGCGTACGATGGGCCCTGACCGGGCGTCTGCGCTCAACCCTGATCGTGGATTTTATCACGGAATACGGGACCAATACCCTGGATTTTACCGAACTGATAACCGACGAGGATGCCGGAGGGCGGACGACGCTTAATATAAACTGGCGTCCCTCCGACCTGGTTTCCATCCTGGTCAATGGTTCACAGGGTTATGGAGAGAAGTGGGTCAACTACCAATCCTTAGTTTTTGATGCACGTTTTTCCGTTGTCCGCACCGACAAGACGCAGGTTATTCTCGGCTATCGGGCCAATGCCACCCATGATGAGACCATCCAGAGCCTCAGTTACAACTGGAGCTGGAATATAAGCAGGTACTTGACTTTACAATCGATTGCCAGTTACATGTTGACGGAAGACGATAATATCTGGGCAGCCAATGCCCAGCTGACGGCCAGGTTCTAGTGTCACGTCAACGCTGCTCTGACGCCTCTTGCTTGTTCTTTTCCGCGCCTGCATCGTTGACGCGACACTAGGCCGACGGCGCAACGGACAATAAAAAATAAAAACCAGGAACCGACCAGCCGGAGCCGTATTCTTTCGGTGGAGTTGAAAAAAACCTATGAACAGACCTTTTTTCCACCTTGCTCTTATTTTTTTCTTCCCGTTTTTGTTGCTCGGTTGCGCCGGTACCGATTCGGCCCGGCAGACCTTTGTCAGGGAAAATGTTGACCTTGGCTACATTACCCGGGTCGCCGTCCTCCCCTTTGCAAACAATACCCAGGATGATTTTGCCGCTCAGCGGATCAGGGATATAACCTCGACCCGCATCCTGGCCATGGGAATTTTTGATGTGGTCGACAGGGGAGTCGTTGACAGCGGGCTGAGGGAGATGGCCATTGACAAGGATACTCCTCTTGACGTGCCCGTGGTTAAACGGCTCGGGCAGAGACTTGGGGTCCAGGCCTTTGTCTATGGAACGGTCAACAGTATCGGCGAGAACCGCCAGGGCTCCTTTACCTATCCGCAGGTTGCCCTGACGCTCGAACTCATCGACAGCGAGTCGGCTCAGGTTCTGTGGCGTAACAGTGATACCAACAGCGGCTATTCTCTTGCCGATAGACTGTTTGGACTTGCGCCTCTGGATGCCTTTCAGATTATCGTTAACCTGCTGAATTCCATGCTGGCAACAATTCCGAAGTAAGCGGCATGGTCATCGCAGGATGGTAAACACTTACCAGTCGGATTTACCATAAATCAATATTTGTGGTGAACGGCTACGCAGGATGCATCGAGGGAATGATGAACAAATTGCAGCCTCTATGTATTGCACTCTTTCTCCTTCTGGTGCTGGGGCGGCCGGGATTTGCCGGTACCATTGCCGTTTTTCCGCTGCTGGATGTAACGGTGAGCAGTAACGGCGTCAGTTACGTTCTGACGGATTATGTACGCAGGGAAACCGCAGACATTGGCTTTGAGCTCGTTTCCGACCGGGATATAATGCAGTTTCTGATCCGTCATCGCATTCGTGCACTCGGCAGCCTGAGCAGCCATGAGATCATGGCGGCA
Organism: Deltaproteobacteria bacterium; assembly: GCA_024280455.1. Lineage (GTDB taxonomy): Bacteria > Desulfobacterota > Desulfobulbia > Desulfobulbales > Desulfobulbaceae > DRLX01. Next base: position 14,696 of record JAJRQC010000054.1, read on the forward strand.
GGTCGGGAGCTGCAGGCTGATCTGGTCCTGCAGGGAACGGTCTGTCAGTTGCAGCAGAGTCCGGATCCAGCCGTCAGTCTAAGCGTGGAGCTTATTCGGACCAGCGATGCATCCGTTGTCTGGGCCAATACCGAGGCCCTGTACTCATCGGATCTCACCAGCCTGCTAGGTCTGCAGGATCCTGAGAATTTGAATGATCTCTATGCCGTTTTTTTTTCCAGGCTGCTGGCAACCATGCCTGGTGGAGTGAATCCGTCCCCAGGCAGTGATGAAATCCTGGATATAGATTCGGTCGTGCTGCTGCCCAAGTATTTGCGGCCCGGTGAAAAGGTGCGCTGCAAGATCAGGATGCAGACCATGGACCTGGGAAACGCTCTGCGGCCCAGGTTAACGGCCAGCGTCGCCGGTCGGGACTATCCGTTTGCTTTAGATAGTGAGGGGTACTACTTTATTGCCGATTGGCCGGCCCAGAACATGGCGGGACACTACCAGGTTAGCTTAACCGCCGTCTGGCCGTCGGGTCGAAAGAAAACGGCTGTGCTAGGATCCTACACCGTGGATGACCGGGCCCCGGAGGGTGCACTGTATCTTCGTGGCCGGCAAGTGGACGGGAAGACGTTTTTCAGTGACAAGTTGTATATTGTCCCGACCCTGACCGATCCTGAACCGGTGAGTCGCTGGGAGGTCATGGTTGTTGATCAGGAAAATCAGGTTATTGTCCGGCAGGGCGCATCCGACCGGCTCCCCTATCGTCTGACCTGGCGGGGGCGGACAACCCTCGGTGCCCTGGCTCCCGATGGTGAGTATACCGTGGTATTCAAGGTCTGGGACCGGACCATGCTCAGCGCATCCGTTGAACAGGAGGTATCTTTTAGAAGAAGTCCGCCGGAGATTAACATTGATTTGAACAGTGAAGAGGAGCGGATAACGGTGACTCTGGACAAAGAGGCAGGAATGCCCCTGTCCTACTGGTGGCTGAAAGTATATGAACAGAGCGGCAGGCTGGTCAAGCTGGCGCAGGGTGAGCATCTGCCGGCGACCATTGAGTTTGAGTATACGGATGGGGAAGATGATGAACGGCTGGAAGGTGTTGTGGTTGCCCGGGATATCCTGGGCAATCTGACCAGGAAAAAGATTAAGAATCTCTTTCGGTTGGATAGTGAAGATGAGAGCGGGGAAGTGGAGATGGAAAAGGAATGGCTGGAGGAGTTTTAAAGCGTGAGTCGTCCGTTGAGCTGTTGTATAGTCATCCTATGGCTTCTTCTTGCCGGTTGTGCCCGGGAGGTGCCAAAGCTGTACGACTTTGCCGGCCTGCCGGAAAAAGGCGCATGCCGTATAGCCGTTCTGCCTTTTATCGATAAGGGGACTTATCCCAGAGGCGCAGTAATACTGTATAAGGTTTTTGTGTCGGAACTTGTCGCGTCCGGTAATTTTAAAGTGGTGCTGGAGGGTGATATCCGGGATCTGTACAAGCAGTTGATGATCTATCCGAACGCTCAACCAAACCAGGAACAGCTCGAAGTCATTGGCGGCCGCCTGGGTGCGGTTCTTTTTATCGGCGGCGATATCTTGAAGATGCAGCAACGAAAAAGCCGCAATACCATGGAGACGGACTTGACCTTTATTCTACGAATATATGACGGTGTCAGCGGAAGGGTACTGTGGGAAACCTACCATCGAAGGCAGGGTGACTATTACCAGAAGGTTCTGCATTTCGGCCGGATTAATACCATTACCGGACTTGCCCGGCAGATGTCGCGGGAAGTTATAGACCTCTGGCTTGAAAAGGGGATGACGCCATGTCCCAGGTAAAAAGCGGTACCCTTTCTTTTTTTCTCATCCTTTTGCTCTCGGTGTCTTTTGTCCATGCCGGCTGGCTGCCCTGGGGAAATTCCGCCCTGGTGACCATTGATGGCCGGGAATACTCCGGTGATGATTTCCGTGTCTGGTGGGAGAACCTGCGGGAAAAAGACATGGTCCTGCCCGAGACCCCGGATCCGTTTGTCGACTGGGTTCTGATGTTTCGGGAAGCGGAACGGATGCAGTTGTATCAGGATCCGGATTATCGAAAGAAGGTGTTGACCTTTTTAAAGGCACGAACCCTCATGCTGCTGAAGGCCGAGGAGGTTGATTCCAGGATTTCCATCAGTGATCAGGACCTGCGGGCAAGATACCAGCGGGACTTTACCCCTGTTTTTCAGGTTAACCTGCTCTTTTTTTCAAACAGGGAGGCGGCGGAGAACCTGCGGCAGCAGTTCGGTGGTCGCCCTGTTGATGAAGAACAGTTCAAGGGCGTTGCTTCGGGCCGGGACGGACTTTTGTCGATTCGAACCCAGGCGTACCGGCCTGGTTTCATTGATCCGGGCTGGCGGGAGATTCTTGAGGGCCTGGAAACGGGCGGGATGAGTCAGCCCATGGCCTGGAAAAAGGGTTTTGTTGTCCTGCGTCTCCAGGAGAAAACAGACGGCAGTGCGGATGATCTTGAGCTCGTCGGCCGACAGATCAGGCAATCGCTGTGGAAGGAACGGCAAACCGATCTGACGATCCGGCTGCTTCAGGATCTGCGGAAACAATACGAGGTCAAGGTCAATCAGGATCGTCTGCAGCAGCTGGATATTACCCGTTCGGATGATTCATTCACCAATGAGCCGATCGTGACCACTACTCATGGTCTGGTTACCGAAAAGGAGTTTATGCTCCAGGTCCGTCGCATGCAGCGGTTCAGGCGGCAAAATGGGTTCAGTGAAGATAACAGCGAAGCGTTCAAACAGCGGATTGTCAATGGGATTATTGATCAAACCCTGACCTCCTGGGAGGCCCGGGCCCGTCAGTATGAAACAAAACAGCCCTTTAAGGATACCTATACCTACTATTGCCGGCATAGAATGATCAAGGCCCTTGAAAAAAAGGTCTTCCTGCCGCAGGTGGAGGTAGGAAGACAGAATATTAAAGATTATTACCAGCAGCATCCAGAGGAATTCACCATTCCTGAAACCATTCGGATGGTGATTGCCGAAGGCAGTGAGCAGGAGATGAATGGGCTGTGGACGGAGGTTGCCATGGGCGGAGATTTCCAGCTGCTTGCACGCAAGCGGTTCGGCCGGGACCTGCCTGTTCGTGAAATTCCGGCCGATCACCTGCACAAGCAGGTCAACGCGGTTGTGAACAGGTTGAGCAAGGGAGAGTTGAGTCCCGTTTTTACCGTTGATGGTCATGTAACCCTGGTTCAGCTGGTGGAACGAAAACCTGCCCGAATCCAACCCCTTGACATGGTCGGCGGCCGGATTGGCGAAAAACTGCAGAAGCAGCGTCTGGCTACGGTCAGGGAGGATTTTTTGAAACGGTTACGGGCACAGTCTTCGATTCAGGTCGACAGTGACATGTGGCAGCAACTGAAAAAAGAGATGGAACAATCGGATGAAGAAAAAACTTTATAGTATTGTACGGATTCTTTTTTTCGGCCTGTTGCCGGTTCTGCTGGCTGTTTCCTGTGTGCAGACCGGCAAGCGGACGGAGAGGGCTCCGGCCCGAAGCTGTCTGGACTGCCATCCTGAAATGGGGAATGCCTTCAAGGACGGTAATGTCCATGCACCGGTGAAAGAGAACCGCTGTGCCCCCTGTCATCAGCCCCATGGGCTCATAGGCGGTCTCTTCCTTCGTGAACCGGAACCGGAACTCTGTTATTCCTGCCATGAAGAGCTGAAACCCTCTTCAACCCAAAAATCTATTCATCAGCCCGTGGCTGCCGGGAGATGCAACAGTTGTCATGAACCGCACAACAGTCCTTTTGCTTTCCTGTTGAAGGCCCCGGCTGCAGAAACCTGTTTTAGCTGTCATGATCGCAGCCTCTTTCAGAAGAAATATATCCATGCCCCGCTGGAAGACGGATGCAGATCCTGCCATGACCCGCATTCCTCAGACAATGTCTCCCTGCTGACCAGTGGGCCTGATACCCTGTGTCGATCCTGCCATCAGGTTGACAATACATCTTTTATCAAGGCGCATAATGAGTACCCGGTCCAAAGTGGATGCCTGCAGTGTCATACCCCCCATGCCGGTGATCGGCCGAAGCTGCTCAAGAAAAATGTCCATGATCCGGTGGACAAGGGACAGTGCGATGCCTGTCACCGGGTGGAGAAGGACAAGGTGCTGACCAAGGATACGGCCGACGCTCTTTGCCTGCTCTGCCATGATACACCGCAAAACAATCAGGAAAGCACACACCAGCCCTGGCTGCAGGAGCAATGTACTGCCTGTCATGCAGTCCATGCAAGTGATTACAAGGCATTACTCAGCAAGCCTCCGGAGTTACTCTGCCTGGACTGTCACGACCAGGGGACACGGCGCGAGGTAGTAATTCAGCAGGAGAGCGATCCGGGAATAGACGGCAGGCAACCTGCCGACCCCGTCGTTGAGCCGATACAAAGTGTTCATCAACCGGTTGCCGAAGGCAACTGTCTCGGATGCCATAACGGCCATGATTCCGGGCAGAAGTTTTTACTTAAGCAGGACGAAAAAACCCTCTGTCTCGGTTGCCACAAAGGTGCGGTTTTTGCCTCCAAAACACGATCCCATCCTCCGGCAAAGGGACAGGGGTGCGACACCTGCCATCAGCCGCATGACTCGGCCAATATTTCTTTACTCATTGCCCCGCAGGCGACCCTCTGTTTCGGCTGTCATAAACGGGCGGCGGATGAACGGGGGCGGCTCAGCCTGCACCGGCCTTTTGCCGATGGTAACTGTGTCGGCTGTCACAAGCTGCACGATCCGAAATCCGGCAGCTTTCTGAAGCAATCGGACCGCAACGGCGCTCTCTGCCTGTCCTGCCATGAGAATGTTCGCAAGACGGGTGAAAATATTCAGACCCATCAGCCGGTTGTCCGGGGACGTTGCCAGCGGTGTCACGCACCTCATTCGGCGGATTTTCCTTCGGTTCTCCGGCAGGATCCGGGCGAGCTCTGTATTTCGTGCCACCAAGATATCGACCGGGGAATACAGCGTTCCTCGGTACCGCATGAACCGGCCCGCCAGGGAGAATGCCTCAGTTGTCATGTTGCCCACGGCTCACCCCATGAGGCCATGCTCAATAAGGGACAACCGCTTTTATGTTTAAGCTGTCATACCGAGGTGGCGCAATTCTGGCGCAAGGGCGTGGCCCATAAACCGGCGATACGGGATTGCATGCAATGCCACAGTGCTCATGGTTCCAATGTTCAGGGCATGCTCAATACAGGCCGGGGGGAGCTGTGCGGCCGCTGTCATCAGCTTACAGGTAAAGAATTCCTGATCAAGCACGGAAATATTCAGCCGGGTTCCGACTCCTGTGTCAGTTGTCATGATGCGCACGGCGGACCGGATAAGGGGCTCCTGTATCCTGTCGGCCACGCCCCTTTCCTGGAAGGTACCTGTACACCCTGTCACAGCGGGGGGGCGAAGTGATGCGAAATTCCGTTCTCGTCATGTTTCTTTTGATTGTTGTTGCGCTGCTGTCTGTGGATAGGTCGCAGGCCGCCGATGTCTCCTGTTTCAAATGTCACGATCCCGCACGGTTTACCGGCAAGGTTGTGCATAAACCGGTTGCCGATGCCAGGTGTGATGTCTGTCATAATCCCCATGTGGCCCGCTATAAGGGGCTGCTGCGCCAGCGGCAGGATGTACTCTGTTATTCCTGTCACCGGCAGCAGGAGAAGGCGTTTGCCCGGGGAGTTGTCCATGATCCTGTTGCCCGCGGTAACTGCAGCGCCTGTCATGCTCCGCATGCGGGGAGCAGAAAGGGCCTTATTCGTGATGATCCGGCCGCAGACTGTTTTGCCTGTCATAAAGAGTTACCTGAAAAGTATCAGGTGACCCATAGGCCGTATGCAGAAGGACGGTGTATGAGCTGTCATCGCCCCCATCAGGCGGATAATCTCCAGCTGCTTGCAGGTGACAGTGACCATCTTTGTCTTTCCTGTCATGAGCTTGCCGAGCTGGAAAAAGGACATGAAGATTTTCCCAGCAAGCTCAAGAATTGTCTTTCCTGTCATAATCCCCACGGCAGTGAGCGGGCCGGGCTTATCCGAAACGTTCTGCATCAGCCCTTCAAGGATGGGTGCGGTTCCTGTCATGACGGTTCCGCCGGGCTGGGAATGGCAAACTGTTTGAAGTGTCATCCGGATGTGCAGGAGCAGATGCTTGCTCCGCACAGTCATTTGAGCCAAACCAACGGCAACAGTTGCCTGAACTGCCACTCTCCCCATGCCGGCGATGACGACAACCTGTTGAAGGGCCCGGAACGACTGCTCTGTGCTTCATGCCACGGGCAGACCATGGCCGGTTACCGGCAGAGTCGATATCGACATTCGGATATCCAGGACTGCAGTGGCTGTCACGAAGTGCACGGCAGCCGCAATCTGGCCATGCTCAAAGGGGATGGCAACGGCGTATGTGTTCAGTGCCACGAGACCCAGGGCAAGTTTACCCATCCGGTCGGGCCCGGCGTACTTGATCGTTTTACCGGACAGATGGTCACCTGTGTCTCCTGTCATAATCCCATGGGAACGGAGTTTGAATATCATCTGGTCCGGGAAGGGAAAAAAGCCCTGTGTATTGTCTGTCACCGGGCCTATTGATGGGCCCGTTGATTAGTGGTATATTCGCCCAATCTCCGCGTTATACGAAAATTTTTATCCTCGGAATATCAACTATATGCCTGTGGTAAAAATTTTCGTATGCCTTGACCTTGAACGAAAATCCTCATTAATCAACAGACTCATTGATGTGCTTTTAGATTGCCCGGGAGTTGGTTTTCTGTTCATGCATGCCTGATCTTGAAAACATGGAGAAAAAATATATGGTTAAGCTGTTAAATCGGGGTGCTTTCATCGTCTCTTTAATCATAGCAATGCTGTCGACAGGGTGCCTGGCAGAGGGAAAAACCGTTTCCGGGTGGGCCTGGCAGCGGGTGTTGAAACAGGACCGGTTTCAGGATGCCATGCAGATGCCCACCGCCATGTTTGTCGATGCGGAAAAAGGACATTATTATGTTGTTGATTCGGGCAGAAACCGGCTGCTTTCTTTTAACCGTCAGGGGGAACTGCTCAACATTTTTAATGCCGGCAGGGCGCTGCAGACACCTTTTGACATGGTCAAGACCGGTGTCGGTGGAATCTGGGTGGTGGAGAAGGGAAAAAACAGCCTGAGCTATATTGATCTCAAGGCCAGAACAGTTACCCCGGCCACCCTGTATTTTAAAGGGACGCTTGTCTATCCCGACCGGATCGAATCTGCAGGCTCCATGCTCTACGTTCTGGATAAGGCAACCGGTTCGATCATTTCCTATGACTCTGATCTTGTAGCAAAAACACGATTTTCCTGTTCTGACTGCGGTACGGGATTTGTTGACTTCAAGATTCACGGCAAGAGGATCTGGGCTCTGGACCAACAGGGGAAGGCGGTATATCGTTTTCGCCTGGATGGAACCAGGGAGGCAGTAATACAACTGGGCGATACTGTTAATTTTCCCGTTTCACTGGATATTGGTCCCTCCGGCTATATCTATGTTCTGGATCGGCATGCACGGGACGTGGCGGTTTATGATAAGGGCGGCGTCTTTAAATATCGATTTCTCGGCAAAGGTATCTCCAGGGGACAGTTGTACTACCCGGTGGAAATTCGTTTCGACCCGTGGGGTGGACTGTGTGTTGTTGATGAAGGCAATGCCAGGGTGGAGATATTTACGCGGTAACGAGGTTGGCGATCATGGGAAAAAAAACCGGGCTCACCGGGGTATTGACGGTGACCGCACTGCTGAGTGTCCTGGCTGTTCCCTGTCCGGCAAGGGTGACGGGGGTCTGTGTCAACTGTCATACCATGCATAACTCACAGAACAATCTGACCGTTACCGACAGCGGCAGTCCGAATCAGGCCCTGCTGATCTCCGATTGCATAGGATGTCACACCGGACAGAACACGGGTGGCAGCAATGTGGAACCCTATGTCCATGATACCAGCCCGCCCCTGTACAGTACGACCGGCACCGAAGCAGACTCCAATACCCTGGCCGGCGGGAACTTCTACTGGGTTTCCAGCGGGCTGGATCGGATGGGGCATAACGTCGAGGGACTTGCCACTTCCGATGCAACTCTGTCCCTTCCCCCAGGTGGTGACGGCAGTTTTTCCGGACAACTGCGCTGTGCCGGCAGCATGGGATGCCATGGCAACCCGCTGGAGGCCGAACAGATCCCGGCCTTGAAGGGAGGGCACCATTATAAGGATCATTCCATCTGGCAGGATGGGAGTACCCTTGCAAAGAGCTACCGGTTCCTTGATACAATTCAGGGCTTCGGCGATTCCTCGTATGAATACCGTCCGACCGATCTGCGCCACAACAAATACTATGGACTTGATCGGAGTGCGGAAACCGATCAGGCCCCGGGAACTATCAGTTCGCTTTGTGCCCGCTGTCATAAATATTTTCATAACGGCACCGACAGCGTTGCGCCAGGCAGCACCTTCGGCACCGGGGTGTGGATACGTCACCCGACGGATTTCGATATGTCGAATGCGACCTCTTCCGGTGAGTACCAGCTGTACAATGGTGGTACCGGTACCGGCAACCCCTATTCAGTGATTTCTCCGGTGGCCACGGCCGACGTTTCTACGACCCTGAACACGACGATTTATGCCTCTTCAGGTGATGCCGTGGTTATGTGTCTTTCCTGTCACCGAGCCCATGGATCTCCCTATACAAGTTCCCTGCGCTGGGATTATAAGGCCTGGCCGGCCGGGGGCTACAATGGGTGTGCAGTCTGTCATACAAGCAAAAATTGACCAATCGGAATATATGCTGATATGAAAAATTTTGTGTTCTTTGTTGTATTATTTCTGTTGTGCTCACTGTAGGGAGGATGGGTCCGGGCGGGCACGTATCTTGACTCCGCCCACGGTTCAGCCGCCGACGGGGTCTTTCGCCCGATAATCGGTAATACTCCTCCAGCCGGTTTCGGCTATTCACGGGGAAACTGTGCCCACTGCCATGAACAGCATTCTTCCTTTGCCGGTTCGGAACCTGCACCGGTGACCGGTGCCGTCCATTTTGCCCTCTTTGCAGCCAACTTTAATACCGCTATAAACCAGGGCCCCTATGCGGAGGCGCACAACGTCTGTTTTTACTGCCATAACGATGCTGGTACCGTGCAGCCGGTGACCAACAACGATTACAGTGCAGTTTTTGGCTGCGCCCCTGTGGATACAACTTCCATCATGTCGACCATGAACCAGTTATCCTACCATAATCTGTATGATATCTGGAATTTTTCCACCGGCCGATTTTCCTGGTTTAAAAATGATTCCAACCCCTGTGACTCCTGCCATAACCCGCATCTTGCCAAACGAAACTGGACCAATCCCAAGGACCCGACCTTGTCGGTTATGTCAAAACCGACGGATCACTTCAAGCTCTGGGGAACCACCGAGACCATGGGCAGCGTCTATAATACCAGGTATGAACCACCGTATTGTTCGCCAAGCTTGACCGATCGGGAACCGGGCGCCAGCCCTGATGCGGTGAGCGGCAGAGATGCGACCCCGGATTATGTCGGTTTCTGTACTGATTGCCACAATACGACCGACACAATTTACAGCACCAGCCTGGGACGGAATCTTTTGCCCATTGACTGGAGCAACAGCGGCGATAAACACGGCCTGCTGCCCATGGACGGCGGCCTGGACATCAAGCCGCCTTTTGCCGCAACCGGGGATTATGTCCTCTCCTGCCTCAACTGCCATGAGCCGCATGGTGCTTCCAATGTTATGCTGATCAGGCGCTGGGTCAACGGCGGTGCCCTGTCCGGCACTATTCCTGTCTACCAGGGTAATGAATGGGGATATCTCTGCAGGAGATGTCACCTGGATGACCTGGAATCCGGATATAGCTCAACTGCCAATGCCTGGTATTATGTCCATCATTCCAGCGCTGACAGGCCATACCCGGGCCCACTGCCCAATTGCAGTACATGCCATGGCCCTGGTCCACCAAGTACGAATCCCATAGATTGTGACCAGTGTCATTACCATGGGGCAGTGGTCGATATTATATACGGCGGTAACGCCGGCACATCAAGGAGATCTTTTTAAATGTATGTGCGCAGCCTGACAAACGGTGTTGTTGTTGCCCTCCTGTTGGTTGCTTTGTTGCAGCTTTCAGGCTGCACGTCCCCAGGCAGTTCATCCTCCGGTACGTCTTTGCCGGTGCTGTCCGGAAATGGCAGGGTTTCCCTTTTTCTCAGTCTGAAGGAGGACCGGGGGGCTGATCTGGAGATGCGGATACGCTCCATTGAGCTGCTGTCCGAGGGCGGCAGTTGGCAACCCCTTGGCGCCGAGGTGGTTACGGTTCGATCCGGCACAATCGGGAACCGTCAGGTCTTTATCGGCAGATCCTTGTTGGTGCCGGGATATTATTCACGCCTGCGGCTGAACCTGATTGATGCCGCTCTCTATCAGCGTATGGATGAACGGATTCCCCTTACCCTGGAGACAGAGGTTGTCGAGATCAAGATTCCTGATCCTCTGTATATCGATAAGGGAGATTCGCGCTCCCTTTTTCTGTCCTGGGATGTTCAGGCCTCGCTTGCTGAAGGAGCCCGCTTCAGGCCTGTTTTAAGGCTTGCTCCCAGCTTGAAAAACCTCATTGCCGACGTGGCCTATGTCGCCTGCCCCGATATCAATACGGTGTATATGATCCGTACGGATAAAAATCAGGTTCTTGATTCGCTGGGCGTAGCCGGGGCACCGACCTACCTGTTGCGGGCACCTTTTATACCCGCCGAAAACCTGTATGCTTTGACTCCGGAAGATCTGGGGGTTAAGCGTATTGCTGCGGCGGCAAACAGGGTGGTGGAAACCTATCGCTTATCTATGAGCGGAAAGCCGACCCATATGGCTCTGGGACCGGCCGGAAGGCGGGCCTATCTCATTGACCGGAAACGGGGGAACATTCTGCGGATGGATCTGCAGTCCGGCACTGTTGACCTGCGGGCACGCCTGGGGCACGGGCCGGTATATATCATTTACCTGAAAAAAAGAAATCTGCTGGCGGTCTCTTTTTCCCTGTCCCAGACCGTGGTTCTGGTTGATCCGGAACATCTGAGTCCGGTGCAGACCATTTCAACCTCGGGTCGGCCGGAGGGACTTGCGGTCTGGAAGGACAGGCTGCTCTATATTGCGGAGTCGGGTTCCAACACGGTTTTGCAGTATGACCTGGAGCAGAGCCGGACGGTGAGGCGAATACCGGTCGGGTTCAGCCCCCGGCGCATCCTGGCGCTTGACAATATGATCTATGTTGCCGACTACGGGTCGAAATCCATTTCCATGCTGCGGCCGGGTCAGCTGGGGGTGACGAGGGCCATCCCTCTGTCCGGGCGTCCGCTTGAGCTGGCCGATGTTGCGAGCCGGAAATTTATTTATGTCGGCAATGAAGAGGAAAAGGCCATAACCATTATCGATTCCGTCACCATGAAGGTGGTGGGCGCAATTGAACTCGGTGCCCGGCCCGCAGGAATTGTCGTTATGGATTGACTTGAGGTAACGTGGTGAAATTATTATGTTGAATTCTATATTCAGGCAACAGCTCTTCGTTATTTTTTTCCTGGCTGCGACCCTGTTCTGGTCGTGCCTGCTGTCCGTTGATCGGGCCAGTGCCTATACCGTGCTGACCCCTGCGCCCGGTACTGTGGTGATAATCCAGGCCCGGCGGCCCGTTACCCGTTTGATTGTACAGGTGACGGATCAGGATGAATTGTCCCGGATGCAGGTCCGGGAAATGACGGGAAAAAATAGCGCGGGAAAAAATATCAAGCCGGTCGGAGTCTGGAAGGAACAGCAGATCTCGTATGTCAATTACCGGTTGGAACTGCAACCCGGGCTCAACACCTTTGTTATCGAGCCCGGGGAAACAAAGGTGACCATACGGTATCGGCCGGTGCGTACCCTGTCCAGTGTGGACTTTGAGGATCCTGAAGCCTTTCTCTTTCATCGCAGGGCCGTGGTCCCGACGTCCTGCACTCCCTGTCACAACAAAAGCCTGCCGAAGGATACCGGGCTGGATGAGAAGCGGATGGCAAAGGAGGGAAACTTTTCTCCTCTCTGTTTTTCCTGTCATCGTCGCCTGATTACAGGCGAAAAATGGCTGCACGGCCCTTCGGCCAATGTCGACTGCATGTCCTGCCATGACCTGGGCGGAAAAAAAACCAAGGTAACCATTCCCTTCCGCAGGCGGGCGGAACTCTGTTTTGACTGTCATGTGAACAAGACGAAGCTGATGAAGGAGAAATATCTGCATGGGCCTTTTAAATTCGGTGACTGTACGGTTTGTCACGATCCTCATGGCAATGCATATAAGTTCCAGCTCTGGGCCGATGGCCGGGCCGAACTGTGCGTGGACTGCCACTCCGATAAAAAGAAATCCCTGAAAAAATCACTGGACTTTGTTTCCCATGGCATCATTGAGGGGAGCGGTTGTATTGCCTGTCATGATCCCCATGCCAGTGGTAATCCGTTTCAACTCTATAAGCCTGTCAATGAACTCTGTGTGAGTTGTCATATCAAACTGCAGGGGATCAAACGAGGCCATCCGGTGGGCAATCATCCATTGAGCGGGGTGGAGAATCCCCTTCGCAAGGGAAGAGAATTCGCTTGCTCAAGCTGCCATAATCCACATGGTTCCAAATATCGTTATCTCCTGATCGGAGATCCGCTTGGCGGTCGTGTCTGTGGAAAATGTCATCACTGAGCCGATACGAAAGTTCCTGCTGGTGACCATTGTCGCAGCCTGGTCTCTTTCGATGTTTGTTCACCCGCTCTACGGGGAAGAAGACCCGGGGGAGCGGAAAGTCGCCGTCCGGGTCGTTGCTGTCCTGTCTACGGATGACCTGGGCGTGGAACTTCGCTATCCGTCGTCGGTCTACTGTGATCTTGCTATGGATGAAACCTATGTAGTCGGCGGCGGAGAGGGTAAGGTTGTTGTGTATGGCCCCAATTTCTTCCCGGTTGCCTCTCTTGCCGGGGGCAGAGGGGCGGATGCGCCAAGGGGGATCTACATCGACGGGAAGAATAACCTCTATGTCTGCCAGGGAAAATCAGCCTCCAGGCCGGGACGTGTGACAATCTACAACCCCGCCTTCTTCCCTGAACAAGAGATCACCTTTGCCGATATGCCGGAAGGTGAGAATTTTGCGCCGGGCAACCTGGTCATCGGAATCACCGGGAATATGTATATTACCGGTCTGAACACCAGAGGCGTTATGGTCCTTGACGGCAACGGCGGCTTTTTACACTGGCTGAAACCCCGGGACCGCATCTTTGACCGCAAGGCGCTTGAAGCCCTCGCAGGCTCGGAGGCTGTCGATCCGGAGATCCTGCCGACCGATTCAATGCAGTCGGAACAAAGCAAGGCGGCAGAGGAAGAGGATGAGTTGAAAAAGTTGCTGCCCCCGGCTCTGCAGCCCCAGGGGCGGAGGGTTGACGACTCGGAAGAACCTTCCGTTGTCGGACCGGTTAAAATCGTTGATGTGAAACGGGACTCGACCGGACATCTGTACCTGCTGAGCGAGGAGACCAGCAAGGTGTACGTGTACAACTCAGCCGAGGAATTTTTGTTCTCTTTTGGCCGCAAAGGCGGTTCAACCGGCAAGATGAGCCGTCCCAAAAGTCTGGTCATTGATGAGAAAAGGAAAGCCGTTTTTATTGTCGACTACATGCGTCATACGATCCTGATCTATGATCTGGGTGGAAGGTTTATGTATGAGTTTGGTGGGCTGGGAAGGGCACCCGGATGGTTTCAGTATCCGAGCGGACTTGCCATGAACCGGGAGGGGCAGCTGCTGGTGGCCGATCTCTTCAATCATCGGGTCCAGGTGCTTGATGTCCAGTTTGACTATACCTTTCCGATGTTCACGGTCCCGGATGAACAGGAGCAGCCGTACGACGGACCCCAACCTGATGAGGACCAGGATGAGGAGCTGATCCCCGAAGAGGGGGAGATTTTGCAACCGCAGCCTTTGTGATTCAGGTTCGGGTATATTCTTAAATTTTATAGGGTTTTTTTTATAAGATTGACAAACGTCTCTGTCGTACTGGCTGGGACGTTTTTTTGTTCGCCTGTAACCAGCATGGCTGGACCAAATTCTCAGGCCACAGCCACAACGAACAATGAAAGAGGCTCAAGAGTCAAGGCCTTGGAAGGCCACTTTCATATAAAAGGAGGGATGAATTTTATTGCAAATTCCGTGGAGGACCACTAAAAAGTCGATACGTGTTGTTTCCCCGTGGCTTTTGTAAGGAGAATAAATGAGGTTTCTGGTTCCCGAACAGTGTTGTCTGTATGTGGTTGATCCGCAGGAGCGTCTCATGGCCCATATCCATGAGGCCGGGAGGGTGGTGAAAAATATTGCACTGATGATCCGGCTGGCCGGGACATTTTCGCTGCCGGTTCTGGCCAATACCCAGTATAAAAAAGGTATTGGTCCTATTGTGCCTGAACTTGCCGATCTGTTGACCGGCGTGCCCTGTCCGGATAAGGTGGAGTTCAACGGTCTGGCCAATACAGAGGTCAGGCTGGAGCTGGACCGGCTGTCACCGTCGGTTGATACTCTGCTGCTCTGTGGCGTCGAAACCCATATCTGTATTTACCAGACCGCCATGGGCGCCCTGGATGCCGGCTACAAGGTACGGGTTGTTGCCGATGCTGTTTCCTCAAGAACATCGGAGAATGACCGCTTTGGTCAGTCACGGCTACGTGAACTGGGGGTGATTCTGCAACCCTCGGAAATGATAATTTATGAATTACTCCAGCAGGCCGGAACGCATGAGTTCAAGGCCATGCTGCCCTATTTGAAGTAGGTGCCGGAATCTGACACCTGACACCTGACACCTGACACCTGAAATCTGACACCTGAATCTAATGAAAGGCAACGAAATACGAGCACGGTTTTTAAACTATTTTGCCGACCGCGGACACGCGGTTGTCGAGTCTTCTTCCCTGGTGCCTCACGATGACCCCACCCTGCTCTTTACCAATGCCGGTATGGTGCAGTTTAAAAAGATTTTTATCGGCGAGGAACAGCGAAACTATACCCGTGCCGTCACTTCCCAGCGATGTGTCCGGGCAGGCGGCAAACATAATGATCTGGAAAATGTCGGCCATACCGCCCGCCACCACACCTTTTTCGAGATGCTCGGCAACTTTTCCTTTGGCGAGTATTTTAAGAAAGATGCGATTTCGTATGCCTGGAATTTTCTCACCAGAGAGCTTGGTTTAAATCCAGAGCAGCTCTGGGTTTCAGTATACCAGGATGATGACGATGCCTTTGCGCTCTGGGAACAGATTGAGGACCTGCCCAAAGGTCGTATAGTCCGACTGGGCGAGGCGGATAACTTCTGGGCCATGGGTGATACCGGCCCCTGTGGTCCCTGTTCCGAAATTCATATCGATCAGGGGCCGGAACACGGGTGCGACCGGCCCGACTGCGCCGTTGGTTGTGAATGCGACCGGTTTCTTGAGCTGTGGAATCTTGTGTTTATGCAGTTTAACCGGGATCAGTCCGGAACCATGACCCCGCTGCCTAAACCCTCCATTGATACCGGCATGGGACTTGAGCGGGTGGCGGCGGTTCTGCAGGGCAAATTCAACAACTTTGACTGTGATCTGTTTACTCCGCTCATCGACCATATCGCCCAATTTTCCGTTAAGTCCTATAAAAAAAATAAAGCCGATGATGTGGCCATGCGGGTTATTGCCGACCATGCCCGGGCGACCACCTTCCTGGTTGCGGACGGGGTGCTGCCCTCCAATGAGGGCCGGGGCTATGTCCTGCGCCGGATCATGCGTCGGGCGATACGATTTGGTCGCAGTCTGGGGTTAACATCATTTTTTCCAGGGGTCTGCGCCCTCGTTATCGAGATGATGGAAGAGGCATATCCCCATCTCACAGGTGCCCGTGAGCTGCTGGCCAAGGTGGTCACCAACGAAGAGGCCCGTTTTGGCGAAACCCTGGATAATGGCCTCGCCATGCTGTCCAGGGAAATCCGGCGTCTGCAGAAAGAACAGGGTGACGCGGCCTGTATTGACGGAAATTTTATTTTCAAATTGTATGACACCTATGGCTTTCCGGTGGATATTGTCCGTGATGTGGCCCTTGAGCACAAGATTGCCTTTGATGAGGCCGGGTTTAAGCAGGCCATGGAGCAGCAGCGACGGCAGTCCCGTAAATCCTGGAAAGGGACGGATGTTGATCATCTTGATACAGGGATTCTTGCCCTGCTTGAACAGGGAAAACAAGCCGAGTTTACCGGCTATACCACCAGGAATGAGCGCTCGGTGGTGGAAGGTATTCTCAACCAGGACGGTGCGTTGGTCCAGGAAGCAGGGGCAGGGGAGCAGGTCCGACTGTTCTGTCCCCGGACACCGTTTTATGCCGAGTCCGGCGGTCAGGTCGGTGATCAGGGTGTGATCAGCTGGGACGGCGGCCGCTTTCAGGTGGAACTAACCGTTGCCCCTGCCGATGGCCTTATCCTCCATGAGGGACGGGTTATAGAGGGAACCCTCAAGCAAGATCAACAGGTAAAGCTGGAAGTGGCGGACGATGGGCGTACGGCAACTGAGCTCAATCATACCGCTACCCACCTTCTGCATGCAGCCATGAAACAGATTCTTGGCGATCATGTCAAACAGGCAGGTTCTCTGGTGGGTGCTGACCGGCTTCGCTTTGACTTCACGCATTTTTCGCAGGTTACTCCTGTTGAAATACAAGCCATTGAAGAAAAGGTTAATCGCGAAATTCGCAGAAATATTCCTCTTGATACCAGCGTGTTGTCCAAGGATCATGCCGTTGCCGAAGGGGCCACAGCCCTGTTTGGTGAGAAATACGGTGACGAGGTGCGGGTGGTCTCTATTGGTGATTTTTCCAAAGAACTCTGCGGCGGTACCCATACCGGTTCCACCGGTTCCATTGGCCTGTTTAAAATTATATCCGAGTCCGGTAGTGCCGCCGGAGTGCGCCGAATCGAAGTGGTGACCGGACCTGCGGCTGTTGCCTGGGTCCAGGATCTTGCCCACAGGGCGGATGAGGTTGCCGGGCTTCTCTCCGGACCCTTTACTGAAGCGCCGGAACAAATTGTCTCCCTGCTTAAAAAACAAAAAGAGCTGGAAAAGGAGCTCGCCGCCCTGGCCGCCTCCCAGGCACTCTCAGGACTGGATCAACTTATTGAGGGTGCGGCTGAGATTGCCGGAGTCAAAGTGATCCGCGGGCAGATCCAGCTGGACTCGCCCAAGACCCTGCGCGAGGTAGGGGATAAGGTGCGAGACAAAATGGGCAGTGGTATTGCTGTTCTTGGCGGAGAGATTAACGGCAAGGTGGCGTTGCTGGCCCTGGTCAGCAAGGATTTGACCGGACGGGTCAAGGCCGGTCAGCTGGTGGGCCGGGTTGCGGAAATTGTCGGCGGCAAGGGGGGCGGACGGCCCGACATGGCCCAGGCCGGTGGCTCCATGCCGGATAAACTACCCGAGGCGATCAAGGCTGTGCCTGAAATCGTTTCTGAGCTTCTGGGAGCTGACTGATGAGTGATCTTTCTGCACGTGAACGTTTCGTTATTACCGGAGTTGGGTTGACCGCTCCCGGCGGGGCTAATGATTTACCCGAGTTCAGGCGCCGTCTGCTGGGCGGTGTGAGCGGGATATCGACTATCGATTTGCGCTATATGGGCAAGGCTCCGGCAGGAATTTGCGCCTTTGAAGAAACCCGGTACCGCAAGAAAAAGGAAAATAAACGCGGAACCAGGGCCGGTTGTATCGGGGTCTACTGTGCCGGTGAGGCCCTGGCCGATGCCGGGATTGATTTTTCCGGATACGCGCGGGCCAAGACCGGAGTCTATATCGGGCTCACTGAACATGGAACGGTTGAGACGGAAAATGAAGTCTATAATATCAGCCAGTTCGACTATAACGTGGACTATTGGACCCATCATCATAATCCCCGTACTGTTCTTAATAATCCGGCCGGTGAAATCACCATGAATCTCGGTATTACCGGGCCTCATTATACCGTGGGTGCCGCCTGTGCCGCCGGCAATGCCGCTCTCATTCAGGGCGTGCAGATGCTTAAACTGGGCGAAGTCGACCTCGCCCTCTGCGGTGGAATTTCCGAGTGCGTGGGTTCGTTTGGAATCTTTGCCAGTTTCAAGGCCCAGGGGGCTCTGGCCGAACATCCCGACCCGACCAAGGCCAGCAGGCCTTTGGACAGAGAGCGTAACGGAATCGTTATCTCCGAGGGCGGTTGTGTTTTTACCCTTGAACGTCTTGATCGGGCGCTTGCCCGCGGGGCAAAAATATACGCGGAGATTGCCGGATATGCGATGAATTCAGATGCTCGGGATTTTGTCCTGCCCTATGGGCCCCGTCAGAGTGAATGCATGCGCCTTGCCCTGGAAAGGGCGGGTATGGAGCCGGGTGACATTACCATCATCAATACTCATGCCACTGGAACCCTGCAGGGCGATATAGAGGAATGCAAGGCCGTGCGGGAGGTTTTTGGAGAGTGTCCGGGCACCTGGACAAACAATACAAAATCATCCATCGGTCATGCCATGGGCGCGGCCGGTGTCCTTGAGCTGGCCGGTAACCTGTCCTCGTTTACTGATAATATGATTCATCCGACCATCAATCTGGATAACCTTGACCCGGACTGCGCCTTGCCCGGACTAGTGGCGGGAACAGCGAGGAAAGTGGACCGGGTGAATGCCGTTCTCAACAATTCATTCGGCATGGTCGGGATAAATTCCGTGATTATAGTCAAGAGATTTGTGGCAAACTGAAATTAGTTATGGTATATCTGTCTACTTCCGTCAAGAATGATGGCCTCGTAGAAGGTTGAATACACCTGTTACGCAGTGCGTAAAATCAACAGGTTAGGACATCTCCACCGTCGGTGGCAAGGCTTTTCGAAGTCTCGCATACTCGCCATCTACGACACCGACATAAATACCAGTACGTATTGCGTAGACTATTTTCTTTTTTTATATAACAGAGGACAGGTATGACCCGGGACGAAATCAAGGATCTTATCCTTGAAATCATAGAGGATATTGATGAGGATGCTGAGTTTGACGGTCTGGATGCCGATGCGCCGCTCCGTGACCAATTGGATCTCGACTCCATGGATTTCCTTGATATTGTGATGGAGTTGCGTAAACGCTATAAACTGCAGATTCCTGAAGAAGAGTACCCGGAACTGGCCACCCTGACCAGTTGTGTGAATTACCTTGAGCCAAAACTTAAAGACGCCTGATCCGTTTGGCTGATTATCAGCTTATCATCATAGGCGGATGCCTGTCCGGGCTTGCCGCCGGTATTCGTGCAGCCCGTTTCGGGCAGAACATTCTTATCCTTGAACAGCATTCCCTGCCCGGTGGCCTGAACTCCTGGTATTTTCGCCACGGTCACCTGCTGGAGACCGGTCTCCATGCCATGACCAATTTCGCCCCGGTCGGTGATAAACGCGCCCCCCTGAACCGCCTTTTCCGGCAGCTTAAACTCTCCCGTAAACGGTTTGTCACCCGTGAGCAGTTCGGTTCGGAAATCATTTTTCCCGATCACAGGCTGCGGTTTTCAAACGATCTTTCTCTGCTGGTCCAGGAGATTGCCCGGGAATTTCCGGCCAGCGGGCAGGGCTTTCTCCGCCTGGTCAAAGAGATGGAAACCTACGATCCCTTTGCCCCTGCCCCCTGGCGCTCCGCCCGGGAATATCTGTCGGAGCGGCTGGCAGATCCCCTGCTTGAAAATATGTTGCTGTTGCCGCTCATGGTTTATGGCAATGCTGAAGAACAGGATATGGATCTGGGTCAGTTTGCGATCATGTTCCGGGCTCTTTTTCTGGAGGGATTCTTTCGGCCCGAGGAGACCATCCGTGAATTTTTAGGGCTCCTGATTGACCAGTTCAGAGAGTTTGGCGGGGAAATTCGTTTTAAGACCGAGGTCGCAGAGATTGTTCACGACCAGAGTCGGGTGCAGGGTCTCAGATTGCAGGGCGGGGAATTTTTAACCGCCGATAGGGTTCTCTCCACCGTCGGCCTGCCCGGCACGGCAGCGCTGACCGACTGGCCCCTTGAACAAAAACGCTACACCGGCAGGATGAGTTTTGTCGAAACTATTTCCCTGTTGCCTGAGTCACGCCGTCATGATCTCAGCCGCGATCGAACCATTCTTTTCTATTCACACAGCAATAGCTGGCAATACCAGCGGCCGGAAGAGTTGATTGATCCATCCTGGGGGGTTATCTGCTTCCCTGAAAATTTTCAGGGAATCAAGGCAAAAAAAACCTTTCAACTCCGGGTCACCAATGCAGCCAATTATGATCAGTGGCGGCAGCTTGATTCAGGGGCCTACAAAAAAGAAAAAGAGCGCTGCTTCAAAGAGTCGACGGAGATGGTCGCTAAAATTGTTGGGAATTACGCGCAGGACGTTGTATATCAGGACAGTTTCACTCCTCTGACCATTGAGCGGTTTACCGGTAAAGGGGCAGGGGCTGTGTATGGCAGTCCGATCAAGATCAAGGACGGGCGAACCCCCTGGGAAAATCTTTTTATCGCCGGTACCGATCAGGGCTATCTTGGTATTGTCGGAGCCATGCTCAGCGGGGTGACAATCGTTAATCAGCATCTTCTGGGCTAACCCGCATATTTCACAAGCGATCTGCTGCAGATAGCGCAGACTTTTCGCTTTGATATTTATGAACTATGCGGGCCAAAGACCTTGATCCTTTATGCATGAAGTGGTAAAGGTTTATGCATAAAGGAGGCCGATTATGAGAACAACATTGGATTTGCCGGAAGAGTTAGTTCTGGAAGCCATGAGGGCTACCCGGATTCAAACGAAAACCAGGGTTATCATTATGGCCCTTGAAGAGTTGGTCAGAAAATCAAAAATTTCCGAGTTAAAAAACTTTAAGGGAACGGTTGATCTGGATATTGATCTTGACCGTCTCCGGGGTCGTTCATGTCGATTTTAGTCGACACCTCTGTTTGGGTCGAATATTTCCAAAATGGAAAGCGTTGTGGAAAGCTTGATTTTTTCATAGACGAAAATGTCGTCATAACAAACGACCTGATACTTGCAGAGTTGATCCCTTTTCTGAAAATACGAAAGCAGAAAAAAATTATAGAATTACTTGGTGCTGTCCAGAAGCTGGAATTGTTTGTTGATTGGGAACAACTTGTTGAACATCAGTATACATGTCTCAAAGAAGGTATCAACGGTATTGGCATACCTGATTTGATCATTGCCCAGAATGCGCAACAGAACCATTGTGAAATTTATTCTCTCGATAACCATTTTCAATTGATGAAAGATGTCCTTGGCATCAAGCTCATTTCTCCGGCCCCTAATTTTTAATCTCTAGCTTCTATCATCATGTCCTTTACACCCCTTGAGAAGGTTCAAAACAAATACGATGTCGTTGTCATCGGCTCCGGCCTCGGCGGCCTGACCTGTGCCAACCGGCTGGCCCGGGCCGAGCATTCGGTGTTGCTGCTTGAACATCACATCCAGTTGGGCGGCCTGGCCACCTGGTTCAAACGGGGCGGGCATATCTTTGATGTCTCCCTGCACGGCTTCCCCTACGGTATGGTCAAGACTTGCAGAAAGTACTGGTCAAAGGAGATTCGTGACTCCATTGTCCCGCTTACAAATATCGTCTTTGACAATCCGCAGTTTTCTTTGACCACCACCTTTTCTAAAGAAGATTTCATCCTCCTGCTCCAGGAAAAATTCGGGATTGAATCATCGGTGGTTACGGAATTTTTTCGCACTGTTGATGGGATGAATTTTTACGATGACCAGTCCATGACCACCCGTGAACTGTTTGATCGTTTTTTCCCGGGCCGCAGCGACGTCCATCGGCTGCTGATGGAGCCGATCACCTATGCCAACGGTTCAACCCTGGATGAACCGGCCATTACCTACGGAATTGTCTTTTCCAATTTCATGAACAAGGGGGTCTATACCTTTGAGGGCGGCACTGATAAACTGATCGGGATGATGGCTGATGAACTGCAGAAAAACGGCGTTACTCTCTGCACCGGGGCCAAAGTAGAGCGGATTGTGGTCGACGGCGGCAAGGTGCGGGGCGTGCAGGTTGGCGAGCGGATGATTGAGGCGACCTCGGTGGTGTCCAACTCAGGTATCACCAACACCATTGATAACCTGGCCGGGCGTGAGGCTTTTTCCGATGATTTTCTCTCCCGTTTCAACAAGGTCCAGGTGAACAACTCCAGCTGTCAGGTCTATTTCGGCATTCGCAAGGGGGAGTCCTTTGACGATGTCGGTGACCTGCTGTTTACCTCGACAGCTGCCGAGTTTTCCTCCGAGGAGATGCGGCGGATGGATACCCGAAGCCGGACCTTTTCCGTTTATTACCCCAAGACCAGGCCGGATAAACCGGACTATACTGTGGTTGCCTCCATGAACGGCAACTACGAGGACTGGGCTCATCTGGATGAAGAAACGTATAAACTGGAAAAAGAGGCCATGGTGGAACGTTGTTTTGAGGATCTGGAACGCTACATTCCGGGAATCCGCGACAAGGTGGACACCATTGAGTCTGCCACCCCCAGGACCTTTAACCGCTATACCCTCCATACCCGCGGGACATCCTTCGGAACCAAGTTCGAAGGGCTTGATATCTCCCGTTCCATCTTTAAGGAGGTACCTGGTCTCTTCCATGTCGGTTCGGTGGGGATTATCATGAGCGGCTGGCTTGGAGCTATTAATTATGGCGTCATTGTGGCCAATGATGTGGATGCCTACGTACGAAGCTGATTGTTGCTGGGCGATCTGGACCGTTTGGCTGCTGGATCGATACAGTGGATAAATGCAGTGAAAGGAGATCGATTATGGGACGAGAGACTGTTCTTTTCAAGACGGAAGAGAAGATGGGACGCAGGGAGGCAGCTGTGTTGCTGCGCCAGATTGCAGAGAAAATTGACAACGGCAGGGTGGTATTGCAGCAGGGTAACAAACGGGTGAAACTGAAAATTCCAGGCCGGGTAGAGGTGGAAATCAAGGCGGAAAAAGAGGTCGGCAAGCGGAAAACCAAGAAGAAAATTGAGGTCGAGATCGAGTGGCTGGTTGGTGGAGCTGCTGACAAGGGAACGTTCAGTCTGGGGTGATTTTGGAAGATTTTACAGGACAAAAGGCGATTGTAACCGGCGCGACCCGTGGTATAGGCAGGGCCGTTTCCCAGGCTCTGCTGAACAGTGGAGCTACGGTCATAGGTATCTATGGCGGCAATGATGCCGCTGCCGGGGAATTTAAAAAATCCTGCGGTGACGCTGCCGCCCGCCTGCATCTGCATAAACTTGATGTTAGTGCATATCAGGCGGTGCAGAACTTCTATAGCCGAGTGGAAGAAGAGTTTGACACCATTGATATCCTGGTCAACAGTGCCGGTATTCGTCGTGATAGCGCGCTGGCGATGATGAAGGAGGATGACTGGCGGCGGGTGATTGACGTCAACCTCACCGGAGGGTATATCATGTCCAAATTTGCGGTCCAGCTGATGATGAAACAGAAATATGGACGGATTGTCTTTATTACCTCGCCCATGGGGCATCTTGGTTTTGCCGGCCAGGCCAACTATGCCGCCTCCAAGGCCGGTCAGGTTGGTATGATGAAATCACTGTCCAAGGAAGTTGCCAAGAGAAAGATTACGGTCAACTGCGTGTCGCCGGGGTTTATTGACACCGATTTTCTCGACGGACTGACCGAGGCCCATATTAAGGAATATAAAAAAATGGTCCCGGCCCGCCGTTTTGGCCGACCCGATGAGGTCGCCGATGCGGTGCTTTTTCTGGCTGGAAAAAACGCGGCCTATATTACCGGTTCCGTGCTGGAAATTACCGGAGGATTATGATGTCGGGCCAGGGGCTGGATTTTATAACCGACCGAATCCCCCATCGGCCGCCGTTTCTCTGGCTGGACCGGGTCTGTGAATTAACTGAAACCTCTATCCGGGCCGAGAAAACTATAGAACCCGATCTCGATATTTTTACCGGCCATTACCCGGACTACCCGCTCATGCCCGGGGTATTGCTCTGCGAGGCGGTCTTTCAGGCCGGGGCTTTGCTGATCGGTGAACTCTCCGGCAGAGATGAAACGATTTCCGGGGTGCCGGTTCTGGCCAGGATTCAGGGTGCAAAGTTTAAACGTGAGGTGCGTCCGGGTGAAACTATCTCCATTGAGGCAAGGCTCAAGGAAAAGGTCGGGCCGGCCTGGTTTTTCAAGGGCACTGTCCGGGTACAGGGAAAGGTTGCGGTTCAGGTCGAGTTCTCCTGCGCCCTGAAGGGGTAATTTTTTTCAGTAACGATGCAGTCTATCGCTCTTTTCTTTATCTTTGCGCCTTTATCCGAAAATAACCCACGAAGTGATGTCGTATCAGGCTATTTTCATCCTTGGTTGTGGCTGTAACGTTAAAAATCTTGGTCCAGCCATGCTGGTTTATCCGAAAATCGCCCACGAAGTGATGCCGATCCAGGGCTATTTTCATCCTTCGTTGTGGCTGTGACCTGTATAATCCCGGAGTCTACACTTTGTTCCGCTTACCTGGTCCAGCCATGCTGGTTTATGTCTTGGTGTGAATGCTTACTATGGTATCCATGGACTTTCTGAAGCTTGACCGCAAAAAAATAGTTATCTTCGGCCTTGCCAATAAAAAATCCGTGGCCTGTGGGATCGGCCGGGTATTAGTTGAGGCCGGAGCGGAGGTCATTCATGTGGTTCGTTCACCGGAACGGGCACAGACCGCAAAAAAGCTCTTCCCCGAGAGTCGGGCCTTTGTCTGTGATGTGGAGGAGGAAGACAATATCATCCGGGTACGGGATGAGATTGCCGCCCGGATCGACGGGCCCATTGCCGGTCTTGTTCACTCCATTGCCTTTGCCAACTATTCTGAAGGATTAAAACCCTTTCATGAGACCATAAAAAAGATTTTCTGCAGGCCGTGGATATCTCCTGTTTTTCCCTGATTGCAATCAGTAACCATTTCAAGGAACTGCTGGCGACGGACGGCTCAGTGGTGACCATCTCCATTTCGACCACGAAGATGGCGGCCGAAAATTATGGCTACATGGCCCCGATTAAGGCCGCTCTTGAGTCTTCCCTCTGCTTTCTGGCCAAGAGTTTTTCTTCTTTTTCCCAGGTTCGCTTTAATGCCGTTTGCCCAAGTCTGCTCAAGACTTCAGCCTCGGCAGGTATCCCGGGATATGTCGATTCCTATCTGTATGCGGAAAAGGCTATTCTTCGGAAAAAGGCGCTGAAGACTTCTGAGGCTGCTGACACCGCAGCGTTCCTGCTCTCTCCCCGTTCATCGGGTATTACCGGCCAGTGTCTGGTGGTGGATGCCGGGATGGGCATGAATTATTTTGATAAGGAAATTGTCACCGGAGTTGTTGAAGGATGAAATATTCCCGTGTCTGCCTGCAGAGTTTTGGTTATGAATTGCCGCCGATTGAACGGACGTCGGCTGAGCTTGAAGAGCGTCTAGCCCCGGTCTATTCCCGTTTGAAACTTCCCGAAGGCCGACTGGAGTTGATGACTGGTATAAAGAGTCGCAGATTTTGGAATCCAGGGACCAGGCCCAGTCAGGGGGCTGTGCTGGCCGGTGAAAAAGCCCTGGAATCTTCCGGGATTGCCCGGGAGAATATCGGCTGTCTGCTCTTCACCTCGGTCAGTCGCGACATGATGGAACCGGCAACTGCCGCCTTTGTTCATCGTAGTCTCGGCCTGGCGCCGGAATGCCAGATTTTTGATATCTCCAATGCCTGTCTTGGTTTTCTCAACGGGATGATTGCTCTGGCCAACATGATTGAGCTGGGCCAGGTGAAGAGCGGATTGGTGGTTGCCGGAGAAACTGCCGAGGGCTTGCTGGAATCCACCCTTGTCCATATGCTGACCGACCTGAGTCTGACCAGAAAAAGCATCAAACCGCTCTTTGCCTCTCTGACCATTGGTTCCGGTGCTGTTGCCCTGGTCATGACGGATAAAGACGACCATGATTCAGGCCATTATCTGGTCGGCGGCAGTTACCGTGCCCATACCGATCATAATGACCTCTGCCAGGGAGGGCAGAATGCGGAGCAGGGGACCCTGATGTCCACGGACTCCGAGCTGTTGCTGGAGAAGGGGGTTGAAACCGCCGCTTTGTGCTGGCAGGTGTTCCGGCAGGAGTTGGCTTGGGATCCTGAAACTATTGATCGTTTTTTCTGTCACCAGGTAGGCCGGGCCCATGCCCAGCTTCTATTTGAACGCCTGCAGCTTGATGAGCGAAAGAATTTTGAGACCCTGCCTCTTCTTGGTAATGTGGGCTCGGTATCTGCGCCCATTACCATGGCAATGGGCATTGAGCAGGGTGCCTTGCAGCCCGGTCAGCGAGGTGCTGTTCTCGGTATCGGTTCAGGGATCAACTCGCTCATGCTGGGGATAGACTGGTGAAACCGCTCTATCAGTACCCGTTTACCCCGAAGCATTTTTCCGTTGGTTCCCACCGGCTGTCATACGTTGATGAGGGAAACGGGCCGACTGTGGTCATGGTCCATGGCAACCCTTCCTGGTCCTATCTCTATCGCAATCTGATTGCCCGGTTACAAAAAAATATCGCTGCATAGCCCCGGATCATCTGGGCTGCGGGTTCTCCGATAAACCCCAGGACTATCCCTATCGGTTGCAGAACCATATCGATAATCTGGAGCAGTTGCTGGACCACCTGCAGGTGAAGCGCTGCGTGCTGGTCGTGCATGACTGGGGCGGTGCGATCGGCATGGGCTGGGCCGGCAGGCATCCAAAGCGAATTGCCGGTCTTGTAGTCCTCAACACTGCGGCCTTTTTCTTACCGCGAATTCCCTTTCGGATTTCCCTCTGCCGCTGGCCCCTTCTCGGCGCTCTGCTGGTTCGCGGACTGAACGGTTTTGCCCGGCCTGCCGTCTCCATGGCGGTCAAAAAGAAGATGGACGATCGGGTGGCGGCCGGATTTATTGCCCCCTATGACAGTTGGGCCAACCGGGTGGCCATCCACCGGTTTGTCCAGGATATTCCCATGCACCGGGATTATCCCTCCCGGCAGACCCTGTCCGGGGTGGAATCATCGCTGAAGGGGCTTGTTGATAAGCCGATGCTGATCTGCTGGGGGGGCAGGGATTTTTGTTTTAACCGGCAGTTTTATGACCAGTGGCGACAACGTTTTCCCCATGCCCGGGCTCGTTATTTTCCGGATGCCGGCCATTACGTGCTGGAAGATGCATTTCCGGAAATTATACACGAAATAGATCCTTTTCTCCGTTGTTGTCATGATCATGACGAATAAGAAAAACTTCAATATTGCTGAAAAGTTGCATGCGGTTGCCGGTCGCCGGGGGAAAGAAACCGCATTGATTGACCCACAGGACCGGAGAAAACAGAGGTATAGTTTTCAGGACCTGAGCGTGAACAGCAGGGATTTTGCCGCCCGTTTATCGGCTGCCGGGATCAGTCCGGGGGACCGGGTCATGCTTATGGTGCGGCCCTCCATGGAGTTTGTCTGTCTCAGCTTTGCCCTTTTTGAGCTCGGTGCGGTTGTTATTCTCATTGATCCGGGCATGGGATATCGAAATCTGCTCCACTGCATCGCATCGGTGCGACCGGATGTCCTCATCGGGGTCCCTAAGGGAGTCCTGTTTTCCAGAATTTTTCCTGCTCCTTTTCGAACCCTGCGCCGGAGGATTTGTGTCGGGCCATCTTTTCTCGGGCTGCTGGGCCGATCGCTGTCCGGTCTTGTCGCGGCCAATGCTTCTTCACCACCCTTTGTCGCAGAAAAAGGTGATCTGGCCGCGATCATTTTTACAACCGGCTCGACCGGCCCGCCCAAGGGCGTGCAGTATACCCACGGCATTTTTCTCGCTCAACTTAAAATCATCCGTGACTATTACGGGATTGGTCCGGGCGAGGTCGATCAGCCCGCCTTCCCGCTTTTTGCCCTGTTTTCAACCGCTCTTGGCGCCCGGGCCGTGATCCCGGATATGGATCCGAGCAGACCTGCCCGGGTTGATCCGCAGAAGTTCATACGGACGTTGCTGGATGAACAGGTAAGCTATTCATTTGGCTCGCCTGCTATCTGGAATGTAGTCAGCCGCTATTGCCTGGAACAAAAGATTGTTCTGCCGGTCAGGAAAATCCTCATGGCCGGGGCGCCGGTTTCCGGTGAATTGATTGAGCGGGTCCGGCAAATCATACCGGAAGACGGTGAAATTCATACCCCTTACGGGGCTACCGAAAGTCTGCCCATTGCCTCCATCAGCGGTAGAGAAATCCTGCAGGAGTGCCGGCCTTTGACCGGTGAAGGCAAGGGCGTCTGTGTGGGCCGGTCGCTGCCGGAGATCAGCATTGCGGTAATCTCTCCGGTTGATGGTCCCGTAGCCCGGTGGCAGGATGTGGAATTGCTGCCCGAGGGAGAGATTGGTGAGATTGTGGTCAAGGGGCCGGTCGTGACCCGGGCCTATGATCATAATCAAGAGGAGACCCGGCTGGCAAAGATCAAAGATGGTGACTCGTTCCGGCACCGGATGGGTGATATGGGGTATTTCGACGGCAAGGGACGTCTTTGGTTCTGCGGCCGCAAGGCCCATGTGGTGCAGACCACGGAGGGGCCGATGTATACCATCTGTTGTGAGGGGATTTTCAATACCCATCCAGGAGTGCTCAGATCCGCTCTGGTCGGGATTGGTAAACCCGGGGCACAAAAGCCGGTGCTGCTGGTGGAGAAACTGGTTGGAGTCAAAACGCAGACCCTGCTGTCCGAGTTGCAGGAACTTGCAGGCAGGCACAGGATGACCCGGGGGATCACACTATTTCTTGTCCATCCGGATTTCCCGGTGGATATTCGCCATAACGCAAAAATATTTCGGGAAAAACTTGCTCAGTGGGCGGCCAGGGAAATCGGCGGCTGTTCCCAGGGCCTCTGAAAATAATAAAAAATTCGTGGAGGTTCCATGAACAGAGCGGTTGTAACCGGTGGCGGAGGATTTATAGGTTCGGCCATTGTTCGAAAACTACTCGCCCGTCGCGTTCAGGTCACTGTGGTCGGCAGATCGCCGTACCCGGAACTTACCGCCCTGGGCGTCACCTGCCTCCAGGGTGATATTTCCGACCAGGAGTTCATGAACCGTACTCTTGTCGGGGCTGATCTGGTGTTCCATGTTGCAGCCAGAGCCGGTATATGGGGACCATGGCGGGAATATGTCCGGACCAATATCCAGGGGACGGCAACGGTTATCAAAAGTTGTCTGCATAATCATGTTTCATCCCTGGTGTACACCTCAACCCCTTCGGTGGTTTTCGACCGATATGATCTCGAAGGGGTCAATGAACAGATACCCTATGCCCGGAAGACGCTCTGTCATTATGCGGCCAGTAAAATTATCGCCGAAAAACTGGTTCTGCGGGCAAATGGTCCGGAGCTGTCCACCACAGCGATTCGGCCGCATCTGGTCTGGGGTCCGGGCGATCCGCATCTGATACCGCGACTGCTTGACCGTGGTCGCAGAAAAATGCTCAAGATCATTGGCCATGGACGTAACCTGGTGGATATTGCGTATATAGATAATGTGGTCCATGCCCACCTGCTGGCTGCAGATAATCTACTCGGGCCGGGGAATGCGGCCGGCCGGGCTTTTTTTATCGGAGAGCGGCAACCGGTTGTGCTCTGGGACTGGATCAATACCCTCTTTTCCGAACTCGATATTGAACCGGTCAGGCAAAAGGTTCCTTTTCCTGTGGCCTATTTTGTCGGCGGATTGCTTGAGACTGTGCATGGCTGTCTGAATCTGGCCGGGGAACCGAAGATGACCAGATTTATTGCCCTGCAATTGGCAAGGTCTCATTGGTTCAGTCACGCCGCTGCCGAAGATATCCTCGGCTATCACCCGATCGTTTCCACTAATGAGGGAATGAAGCTGTTTCTTTGCTCGCACCCTGATTGAGTTCCGGCCGAATATCCTGTTTCATTTTTTTTTGGTTGAGCATCAGTTTTTTTGAACATATGCCGAAATCAGGGCGGTTGACGGGTATGGCGGTCGGGATATGTGAAAATATGGTGTCAATGGGCTTCATTTTCCTGAAAAAAGATTTGACAGTCTGGTGTTTTTTCAGTAGTTATCCCCTTCATGAGCTGAACCACCATTCACTTTCCGTCTTGGAGAAAGGAACTTTTTCTAGTCATCAGGAGTAGTTGTTATGATTACAGTCGACATTACGATGGTAATTCACATCATCAATATGATTATTTTGATGGTCGTTCTTAATGCAACCCTCTATAAACCGGTGCTGGGCATTTTACAGAAACGGACCGAGAAGATTGATTCTTTGAACAATGACGTTGAACAGTTTGAGGAAAATGCCCGTCATCGTCAGGCTGAGGTCGACAAGAAGATGCATGAGGCAAGCATGAAAGCAAAAAAAGCTCTTGATGGTGCTCGGAGTGAGGCACAAGCTGCTGGAGCGGAGAAGCTGGCCGCTATTCGCGAGGAAGCGGATGGGGCAAAGGAAAAGCAGTTGAGTGATCTTCGCTCCCAGATTGAGACCGCCAGGAAAGAGCTTCAGGATAATGCAGCTGGGTTTGCCCGTGATATGGCTGGAAAGATACTTGGAAGGAGTCTGGAAGCATGAGAGCTCAAATTGTAAAAATTATACTGCCGGTCCTGTTGGCGCTTGCACTCGGTGCGGCACCGTTTGTGTTTGCCTCGGGCCAGGGAGCAGCAGCGGTTACGGTTGGTGATGATCAGGCCCTGCATGGCGTAGAAGCAGTGCATGAGACCAATAAGGCTGCCGAGGACAGGAAACACGGCAATATTGCAGGGGCTGAGCATGAAAAACAGCTGGCTGCCGAGCATAACGCCGAGGGGGAAGGTGCTGAAGGTGCAGTCCACGGTGGTGAACATCGGGCCCCGATGATTACGGCCGAAAAGCTTAAAGACCTGTTCTGGCGGACGGTCAACTTTATAGCCCTGGTGGTCATACTGGTTAAATTTCTGGCCAAGCCCATCAGCTCCGGTCTGTCAGGGCGCCGTAAGCAGATCAAGGAAGAGCTGGAAGAGCTGCAGGATAAGAGAGATGAGGCCGAGCGTTCGTATAAGGAATTCGTGTCCAGGTTGGCCGGTATGGAACAGGAGATGGACACTATTGTTGAGAGGGCTATTGCCCAGGCCGTAACGGAAAAAGCTCGAATTCTTGAGGAGGCCGAGCGGGCGGCAGAAGATATTAAGCGTCAGGCGGAAGCTGCTGTTGCTGCGGAACTGGTTGATGCAAAGCGCACATTGCGCAATGAGGTTGCCGAGCAGGCAGCCGCCATGGCTGAAGAGTTGATCGTTAAAAATCTGACCGCTGAGGATCAGGTAGCGATTACTGAACAGTATCTTGAAAGAGTAGGTGCGGTACAGTGAGACAAACTATCTTAGCACGACGGTATGCCAAGGCTCTTTTTTCCCTCGGCAAAGAACAGGGAAAAAACGAAAACTACAGTGAGGCGCTGGGCGCAATTGCAGAACTCTACAAGGATGAATCGGTAGAGAATGCGTTGATCAATCCACTCTATCCGCTTGATGCCAGGCAGAAGGTGATGGCAAAAATTGCCGAACTGGCAAAAGCGGATACAATCCTGACCAATTTTCTCAATCTTCTTCTTGAGAAGAAGCGGGCCGACATCCTGCCGGATATCGCCCACGAGATGCAGGTTATGGTTGATCAGGAACAGAACATCAGTCATGGTTCCGTGGTTTCAGCCATTGAGCTTGACGATGCCCTGAAAGAAAAGATCCAGCAGACCCTGGAGAAAATTACAGGGAACAAGGTGATCCTTGAGGCCAGTGTTGATCCTTCCATTATCGGCGGGGTTGTTGCCAAGGTTGGTGACCTGGTGCTTGATGGAAGTATAAAAACACAACTTAATGGATTAAAAGAATCTATCAAGGGGAGAGAATAGTCAAATGCAGATCAAAGCAGAAGAAATTAGTCAGATCATTAAAGATCAAATAGCTGGCTACGAAAGTGATGTAGACCTGAAGGAAACAGGAACGGTTCTCTCCGTTGGTGACGGTATTGCCCGCGTCTATGGTGTAGAGAATTGTCAGGCCATGGAGCTGCTTGAGTTCCCCGGTGGTATCATGGGTCTTGCCCTCAACCTTGAGGAAGATAATGTTGGTGTCGCCGTCATGGGCGATGTTCGTTATATTAAAGAAGGTGATGTGGTCAAGAGAACCGGACGCATTGCTGAGGTTCCGGTTGGTCCCCCTATGGAAGGCCGGGTTGTAGACGGAATCGGCCAGCCCATTGACGGTAAAGGCCCGATTGAAGGGGCTGAGATCCGGAAGATGGAAGTTATTGCCCCGGGTGTTATCGCCCGAAAGGGTGTGCATGAGCCCTGCTATACCGGATATAAGGCCGTTGACGGTATGACCCCGGTCGGTCGCGGACAGCGTGAGCTGATTATCGGCGATCGCCAGATCGGTAAAACCGCTCTCTGTGTTGATGCCATCATCGCCCAGAAAGAGACCGATGTACATTGTATCTATGTTGCAACCGGCCAGAAAAAATCCACCGTGGCCCTGGTTGTTGAAAACCTGCGTAAACACGGTGCCATGGAATATACCACGGTTGTTGCTGCATGTGCCTCCGATCCGGCTCCAATGCAGTATGTTTCCGCCATGGTTGGTTGTGCCATGGGTGAGTACTTTCGTGATAACGGTCAGCACGCACTGATCATATACGATGATCTCTCCAAACAGGCTGTTTCCTATCGTGAGCTCTCCCTGTTGCTGAGACGACCTCCTGGACGTGAGGCCTACCCCGGTGATATTTTCTTCAACCATTCACGCCTGCTTGAACGTTCCGCCAAGGTCAGCGATGAGCTTGGAGCTGGTTCGTTGACTGCCCTGCCGATTATTGAGACCCAGGCTGGTGATGTATCCGCTTTTATTCCGACCAATGTTATCTCCATTACCGATGGGCAGGTATTCCTGGAACCAAGCCTGTTCTTTGCCGGTGTTCGTCCTGCAATCAACGTTGGTATTTCGGTATCCCGTGTTGGTGGTGCCGCCCAGGTTAAGGCCATGAAACAGGTTGCAGGTACCCTTCGTCTTGATCTGGCCCAGTATCGTGAGCTTGCCGCTTTTGCCGGTTTCGGTTCCGATCTTGATGCCGCCACCCAGGCCCAGTTGACCCGTGGTGAACGTCTGGTTGAGATTCTCAAGCAGCCGCAGTATATGCCATTGTCGATGGAGAAACAGGTCACTATCCTCTTTGCCGGAACCAAAGGCTTTCTTGATGAGTTTCCTGTCAACACTCTTGGCGACTACGAGCAGGAACTGTACACATACATTGAAAGTAATGAACCTTCCATCTTCTCTGATCTCAAGGAACAGGAAGAGATTACCTCTTCGATTGAAGAGAAGATGCGGAAGACGATTACCGCATTTGGTGAAACTTTCAAGGCAACCAAGGGCCTGAACTAAGTATAGAGGACCAATCCCATGCCAGGATTAAAGGATGTCAAAGATAAAATAGAAGGCGTCTCCAAAACTTCGCAGATTACCAAGGCCATGAACATGGTTGCCTCGGCTAAACTGCGAGGTGCCCAGGAGAAGATGGAGTCCTTCAGGCCCTACTCGGAAAAGTTTGCCGAGGCCATGAAAGATCTTTCCGGAGGGATGAAGGACAGTAATCTTCCCCTGATGGAAGTCCGCGAGGTCAAAAGTGTCGAGATTGTAGTTGTCACCTCTGATCGTGGACTCTGCGGTAGCTTTAATGCACATATTATTACAACCGTAACCAAGCTCATGTGGCAGTATGAGAGCGAAGGGAAAAAGGTCTCCTTTGTAACCGTCGGCAATAAAGCGAAACAGGGTTTAAAGAAAACCGGGAAGATTCGGGCCTCATACGGCGACATCATGGGTACCTTCCAGATGTTTAATGCCCGTGAGATTTCTCAGGGCGTTATTGCAAACTTTGTCAGTGGTAAGAGCGACCAGGTTGATCTGGTTTACGGAAAATTTCATTCAGTTGCTGTTCAAAAACCGGAAGTGGAAGAACTGCTGCCTATTAAACCTGTTGAGAAGGAAGGCGGTGCGGAACAGTCCAAAGCCGGTGTCAGTGGAGCATACTTATATGAGCCGGAACCTGATGAAATTATGGAAGTTCTGCTGCCGCTCTATGTTAACGTTGAGGTGTATCACGCCATGATTGAAGTTGGTGCCAGTGAACATGCCGCCAGAATGACGGCCATGGATAACGCGACCAACGCATGTAAAGATATTATTGCTGATCTTACTCAGCTCTATAATAAAGCTCGTCAGTCAGCCATTACCGGCGAGTTAATGGATATTGTCGGTGGTGCTGAGGCGCTGAAAGGCTAACTAAACTACCTAGGGTATTTAATTTGATAGAGGAGGCCATTTCAAATGGGTGATTCGAAAGTTGGTAAAATTATACAGGTCATTGGTCCTGTTGTTGATGTTGAGTTTCAGCCGGGAGAGCTACCTGCGATCCTGAACGCACTTTTTGTTACGAACCCTGTCATCAGTGATGAGACAGACAATCTTGTTATAGAGGTTGCCCAACATCTCGGTGATAATGTAGTCCGTACCATTGCCATGGATCAGACCGACGGTCTGGTTCGAGGAATGGAGTGTCGTGACTCTGGTGAAGCTATTACCATTCCTGTCGGTCAGCCGGCACTTGGTCGTATTATGAATGTTGTCGGTCATCCGGTTGACGGCATGGGGCCAATCAATGACGACAAACGGATGCCGATCCATCGTCCCGCACCAGCTTTTACCGAGCAGGATACCGAAGTAAACGTCCTTGAGACCGGAATCAAAGTTATCGACCTGCTTGTTCCCTTCCCACGTGGTGGTAAAATGGGACTGTTTGGTGGTGCCGGTTGTGGTAAGACCGTTATCATGATGGAGATGGTTAATAACATCGCCTTGCAGCATGGTGGTATTTCAGTTTTCTGCGGTGTTGGTGAGCGTACCCGTGAAGGAAACGATCTGTACATGGAGATGAAAGAGTCCGGCGTACTGCCTAAGGCTGCTCTTGTATATGGTCAAATGACTGAGCCTCCGGGTGCCCGTGCTCGGGTAGCCCTGACCGGTTTGACCGCAGCCGAGTACTTCCGTGATGAAGAGGGACAGGATGTACTTCTTTTTATCGACAATATATTCCGTTTCACCCAGGCCGGTGCCGAGGTTTCCGCACTACTTGGACGTATTCCATCTGCTGTTGGTTACCAGCCAACCCTGGCTACTGACCTTGGCGCGCTGCAGGAACGTATTACTTCAACCACCAAGGGCTCCATTACCGCGGTCCAGTGTGTGTACGTTCCTGCTGATGACTTGACCGATCCTGCGCCTGCTACTACTTTTGCCCATCTTGACGGAACCGTTGTTCTTTCCCGTCAGATTGCAGAGCTTGGTATTTACCCTGCAGTTGATCCGCTTGACTCAACATCGCGTATCCTGGATCCTAATGTTGTCGGCCAGGAACATTATAATACCGCACGTGGGGTTCAGGTTTCCCTGCAGAAGTATAAAGAACTGCAGGATATTATCGCTATTCTTGGTATGGATGAGCTTTCCGAGGAAGACCAGCTCATTGTACAGCGTGCTCGTAAAATGCAGCGATTTTTGTCTCAGCCGTTTCATGTTGCCGAGGTATTTACCGGTATGGACGGAAAATACTGCAAGGTGGAAGACACTGTACGAGGATTTAAAGAAATCCTTGAAGGAAAGCATGATGACCTGTCTGAAAATGCTTTTTATATGGTTGGTACCATTGAAGAGGCTATGGAGAAAGATGCTGCTGAAAAGGCATCCGCTTAAGCAGTTCGTGTAAGCTGAACCGAGGTATAACCGATGGCACAGATTCATCTTGAAGTCGTAACTCCTACCGGACCTGTCATCAGTGATGATGTTGATATCGTCACTGCTCCTGGTGTCGGAGGCGAGTTTGGCGTCCTGGCAAATCACGCTCCGTTTTTGAGCACGATTAAAACAGGTACCTTAAGCTTTAAGCAAGACAAGCAGACAAAGTACCTGATGGTCAGCGGCGGATTCTCCGAAGTCTCTAATAATCAAATTACCTTTCTTGTCGAAAGTGCTGAATATGGAAACGATATTGATGTCGATCGTGCCATGCTTGCTAAAGAGCGGGCTGAAAAACGCCTTGCTCAGGCTCAGTCACAGAGTGAGAAGTTGAACCGTGTTCGGGCAGAGGCCGCATTGCAGCGTGCTTTA
This sequence comes from Deltaproteobacteria bacterium, assembly GCA_024280455.1. Lineage (GTDB taxonomy): Bacteria > Desulfobacterota > Desulfobulbia > Desulfobulbales > Desulfobulbaceae > DRLX01. Next base: position 51,035 of record JAJRQC010000054.1, read on the forward strand.
GCCAGAATACGAGCAGCAGAACTTGCTCGACAATAGGTATAAATTACAGTAGTTTTTAAGCCGCCCTTTAAGGGCGGCTTTTTTTTTATATTAATATGAACCGGCTGGAATTAAACATCCTGATTTCAGTGCATTGGTGCAAACTCCAATCCGCCAATATTGTATGGAGGCCCTATGAAACCCAAAGAACGAATGGCGATACCACGCCAATATCCAAAGGAACTCAGCCCTGAAGAGCGGGTAACAAATTTTAAAGAGGTCACCTTTGGCTTTGACGAAGAGACGGCCATTCTTGAAGCCAATCGATGTCTGCAGTGTAAAAAACCGACCTGCATCCAGGGATGTCCCATTCGCAACGATATTCCAGGATTTATTTTACTGCTGCGCGACAAGAACTTTGAGGAGGCCTACTGGAAAGTACGTGAAACCAGCACCCTGCCTTCGGTCTGCTCCAGGGTTTGTCCCCATGAATTCCAGTGCGAAGGTTCCTGTGTCCGCGGGAAAAAAGGTGAAGCCGTTGCCATAGGAATGCTTGAGCGATATCTGACAGACTGGATGGTAGCCAACGGGAAAGATTTATCCAGAGAGTGTGCGCTCCCTAATGGAAAGAAAGTTGCTATTGTTGGATCCGGTCCGGCAGGTATGACAGCAGCCTATATCCTGGCCCATCTTGGCTACGGCTGTACGATTTTTGAGGCCTTGCCGATCTTTGGCGGCATGCTGTCAGTCGGTATCCCCCATTACCGTCTCCCCCGTGACATTATCGGTGCCGAGCTCTATTCTCTGAAGCATTGTGGAGTTGAGATTGTTTACGGAACGACTATTGGTCAAGATAAGTCTCTGGCCGATTTGAAAAAGGAAGGTTTTGAGGCGGTTTTTCTTGGTGTTGGTGCCCATAAAAGCCGTAAACTCGGTATTGAAGGTGAGGATGGGACTGAAGGTGTTCTGCACGGAGTTGATTATCTGCGCCGGGTACTCACTGGTGAAGATCTTAATATCGGAGACAAGGTCGTCGTTGTCGGCGGCGGCAATGTTGCCATTGATGTCGCCCGGGTTGCGCTGCGCCGCGGTTCAAAAGACGTCTTTATTCTCTATCGTCGGAGCAAAGAAGAAATGCCTGCCTCCAGTGCTGAGATTCATCATCTTGAGGAAGAGGGGGTGCGCATTGAAATGCTGGCCGCACCGGTCAAGATTCAGCAGGAAAACGGTCGGATGACCGGAGTGGAATGTGTTCGGATGGAGCTCGGCGAGCCTGATGATTCAGGTCGGCGGCGACCGGTTGTCAAGGAAGGGTCAAACTTTATTATAGAAGCCGACTCCATAATTCCAGCCATCAGTCAGGATGTGGATCATACGGCGGATAATGGTCTTGATATCAAGGTCGAATCCTGGGGAACCTATACCGTAGATTCTAAAACTCTGCAGACCAGTGAGGAGTGGGTTTTTGCGGGTGGAGATGATGTCCTTGGCCCGCAGACCGTGGCCAAAGCGGTTTATCAGGGAAAAGTTGCGGCGGAATCCATGCATCGATACATCCAGGGCGAAGATTTGCTTGAGGGCCGGGACCTCAACTGTTACATGGTCGACTGGTAAATTTTTTGTAACTATTCAGGAGTACCTCACGGAGTCTACGCTTATCTGGTTGTGGTTGTGCGCTGTGAAACCTGGAGTCTGCACTTTGCTCCGCTTACCTGGTCCTGCCATGCTGGTTTATCCATTTGAAGTTCTGCGTTGCAATGCGCCGGCAGCGCAGAACAGCTTTTGTCAAAGCTGAACCGCTGCAGTGGTGTGGTTTTCGACATACGCGGCCACACCTGCAGCAATCTGGTGAGCAATATCTTCAAGATATGCATCCGTCTTGAGAAGTTTTACCTCATCGGGGTTGGTGATAAACGAGATCTCCGCCAGGATTGCCGGCATCTCAGCACCAATCAGCACATAAAACGGGGCCTGCTTGACCCCGAGATCTTTCACGGAATATTTTTCCCGTGCCAGGCCCGAGATCATGTTGGCCTGAACAAATTCCGCCAGCCTGGAAGATTCTAAAATCTTAGAGTTCTGCATCAGGTCGGTGAGAATGTTCTGCATGTCGCTGATGTTGTGGGTTGATGTCGCATTCTCCCTGGCTGCAACCCGCATGGCTTCGGCGTTGGTTGCCAGATTCAGGTAAAAGGTTTCTACGCCGCGTGCGGATTTGTTGGGATGGGCATTGACGTGGATGGAAACAAAAAGATCGGCCCCGGATGTATTGGCAATGGCGGTACGTTCTTCCAGCGGCAGAAAGGTGTCCGTATTCCTGGTGAGCTGAACTTCGTATTTATATTCCTGCTGCAGAATATCCGCTAACTTTTTGGCTACCTTTAAAACAATATCTTTTTCTTTGGTGCCAAAGGCCATCGCCCCGGGGTCTTTGCCGCCATGACCGGGATCAAGAACAATTTTCCGAATACCCAGGCCAAGTTGCTGGGCCAGGGAGAGCTGCACGTTCTTGGTCGACGCCACGGTCGGTTGCCTGTGAGCCGGCTTTCTTTTTTTGCTGTCTTTAAGCGTTATAAAAGGATGCGGCGTCGGCTGCCGGGTCTCACCTATCGCCGGTGTTTTTTTAGATTGTTCGACAACAGGCGTTGTGGCGGCAGGCGGGCCGGGTTTGACTTTTTTTATGCCACGGACATCGACCACTACCCGGGAAGGGTCGTTGAGGCTGAAGACCTTATAGTCGGAAATTGATTCAATATCCAGCACAACCCGCACCGTGCTGTCATTGAACTGGCCGGTGCGTACCTGTTGGAGCAGGCCGTCTTCAATGGGGATCGGAGAGCGAAGTTCGGGCGGAATGTAGCTTTGGGAAAAATCAATGTACAGCCGCCGGGGCTGATCACCATCTTTTTCCAACAGGCTGGTAGAGTAGTGGACCGGGGCGGTTGTACGGACAACTATCCTGGTGTAATCAGCTGAAGACCAGTAGTTAACCGGCAGAACATTTACCAGATTATGGAGGGTGTTGGAGCGGGTTAACTGGTCCGGCAGGGGAATATCCCTGGTTTTGGCCAATTCCTTCAGCCGGTTGATGGCCTGGGCGTATTTATCACCCGCCGGGAATCTTTTGACTATTTTTATGTACATCTTGGCCGCCTGGGCCGGGTCGTTTTTTTCGTTTTGATAGATATCGGCAGTAACAAACAGGGCGTCGTCGGCAAGATTATTTTTTGGAAAAACAGCGGCCAGCTTCTGGAAATAATTGATCGACTCATCAAGGTCTATGGGAAGCTTGAATCGCTGATACATCCGCCGGTACATGCGACCCATCATGTACAAACATGAAGGGGCCAATTTTTCTTTGGGACCCGCCAGGTAAATACGACGAAAATTACGCACGCCTGATAACCAGTTGCTGCGTTCCTCTCCCAATTCGGTATCCCGTTCCAGCCTGTAATAATAGTCTTTGGCTGCCTTGTAGAGTTGAACTGTATCCGAAAATTGCCCGCGAAGTGATGCTGATCCAGGGCTGTTTTCATGGTTGGTTGTGGCTGTGACGTTAATAATCTGGTCCAGCCATGCTGGTTTATCCGTGTTGAGAGTGAGTTCCGGCGGGGTAAGTTCCGCAGCACCGGCGAGGTGAGGGAGCAATGACGGAAACAGGATGAGGCCAAGGACAAAAAGAAGCGCAGGCGGAAAGAGGTCGGCGTTGATTTTCGAACGGGTGACGGGACTTGACATCATTATTTTCCGGGCAATGGCACTATGTTGAAGCAGAGTTGTCAGGGGTTCTTCCGGCCGTACCCGGCAGGAAGAATTCAACCGGATATGTTAGTACAATAAAGTATACCGTATTGGCTGGGATAGGTAAAATAAATTGTCTTTGAGTCTATTACAAAGTTCGTGGCATTTTAAGGGGTACTTCTCTTCCCGGGAACGACTGGGGCGGCACCCTCTCTCCGGATCTGTCCGCTACCTGCCGAGAAGTTGTTTGGCCTCATAGAGAATCTGCAGGGCGTCAAGCGGGGTGGTCTTGTCGAGGTCAACCTTTGCCAGCAGTCTTTTGAGTGGTTGATCATTTGTCTGGAAAAGCGGCAGCTGGCATGGCTGTTGCTGTTTTTTTTCTCCGGCTGGAACAGGCAGACCCTGCCGGTTAAACTCTCCCTCTTCTATATTTTTTAATATCTCGTGGGCCCGCCTGACCACATGGTCAGGAACCCCGGCCAGACCCGCCACCTGGATACCATAACTTCTGTTGGTTGCCCCTTTGACCAGTTTATGGAGGAAAATTATAGAGTCCTTCCATTCCCTGACCGCGATCGAATAGTTTTGAATTCGTTTATGGGTGGCGGCAAGATCGGTCAGTTCATGGTAATGGGTGGCAAAGAGGGTCTTGATGCCCAGCTTATTTTTATCGGCCAGTTCTTCAGCCACGGCCCATGCAATGGAGAGGCCGTCATAGGTGGAGGTGCCACGGCCGATCTCATCAAGAATGACCAGACTGTGCTCGGTGGCATTGTTGAGAATGTTGGCGGTCTCATTCATTTCAACCATGAAGGTGGACTGGCCGCGTCGGAGGTCGTCCATGGCCCCGACCCGGGTAAAGATGCGATCAACCAGACAGATGTCGGCCTTGTCGGCCGGGACAAAACTGCCGATATGGGCCATGAGGACGATGAGGGCGGTCTGGCGCAGGACCGTTGATTTTCCGGCCATGTTGGGGCCGGTGATGATCAGCAGTTCATGATCATTCTGGTCCAGATGAACATCGTTGGGGACAAAGCGTCCCGGTTCGAGCGAGCGCTCAATAACCGGGTGGCGGCCTTCCGAAATCGTGATGTGCTGGTCGGTATTAATTGAAGGTCTTGTATACTGGTATTTCGCAGCTACCCCGGCCAGAGCCCTCAGAAAATCAATCCGGGCGATTCCGGCTGCAGTCTGCAGGAGCCGTTCGGACTGGGCGCCGATGTGCTGACGGATTTCAAGGAAGAGCTCATATTCAAGGGCAAGACGTTTTTCCTGGGCCGAGGCGATTTTGTTTTCAAGTTCTTTGAGTTCCGGGCTGATGAAACGCTCGGCATTGACCAGGGTCTGTTTGCGGATATAATCCTCGGGAATGGTGGCGGCCTGGGCCCGGCTGACTTCAAAATAATAACCGAATATCTTGTTATAGCCGACTTTGAGCTTGGGGTTGCCGCTTCGCTCTCGTTCCCTGGCCTCAAGCTCTGCTATCAGCTGTTTGCCGTCCCGGAGCAGGACAATCAGCTCATCAAGCTCCCCGTGATACCCCTCTTTGATCAGATTTCCTTCACGCAGGGTAACCGGTGCATCGTTGCGGATGGCCCGGTTTATCAGTTCGTACAGGTCGGCAAGGGGGTCGAGTTTTTGACCAAGGAGTTGCAAAAGGCCGGGGCGGCCATCAGCCAGCAGTCGTTTCAGCTCCGGCAGCCGGGCCAGGGAAATGCCCAGGCTGGACATGTCACGGGCATTGCCCTGGCCGAGAACAAGACGGCTGCAGAGTCGTTCAATGTCGTAAATTTCAGTCAGAATCAGACGGATATCTTCCTGTAGCCGGGGATCAGCGAGCAGGGATTCAACGCTGCCGAGCCGGTTGATGATCTTCTCTCTGTCCTGGAGTGGAAAGAGCAGCTGTTGTCGGAGAAAACGGGCACCCATGGGGGTGGAGGTCAAGTCGAGGACAAAGAGCAGGGATCCTTCGCGCCTGCCGCCGATAATGGTTTCGGTCAGCTCAAGATTGCGGCGTGAGGATTCATCAATGATCAGGTAGCCGCTCTTGTTCAACGGGCTGATTTTTTTGATATAGGAAAGATCCGTCTTTTGTGTTTCCTGAATGTAGCCCAGCAGTGCCCCCCCTGCCCTGATACCTGCCCGCAGGTGATCGCAGCCGAAACCGGCCAGCCCGGTGGTGCCGAAATGCTCGGTCAGGGTGGTGGCGGCGGTTTCCCGGTCAAAGTGCAGATCGCTGCGCAGGGTGAGGCAGATGCCGTCAAGCAAGGTGGTCAGAGTGTCAAGCAACGGTTGCAGAGTCTCCTGGTCACATTCGGCGATCAGGAGCTCCGCCGGCTGCATTCGGGTGAGATCATCTAAGATTGCGTCAAAATTATCAGGGCTGCAGGGCGACTCGTTGATCAGGAAGTTGCCGGTGGAGACGTCGAGGAAACCCAGCCCGGCCAGTATGTTTTTTTTCTTGCGGCCGTCAAGGCAGAGCGCGCAGACAAAGGTGTTGCTCTTCTCGTCCAGGATCTGATCATCGGTGGTCACGCCGGGGGTCACAACCCGGACAACCTCCCGTCGGACAATGCCCTTGGCCTCTTTCGGGTCTTCTACCTGTTCACAGATGGCGACCCTGAATCCGGCCTTGATCATCTTGCCGAGATAGCCGGACACGGCATGGAAGGGGATCCCGCACATGGGAACTTTATTGGCCTCGTCTTTGGCCGAGCGTGAGGTGAGGGTGATGCCGAGGATCTTGGATGCCGTGACCGCATCGTCAAAAAACATCTCGTAAAAGTCACCCATGCGATAAAAGAGGATCGTGTCTCTATGCTGCTCCTTGATCTCCAGATACTGACGAAGCATGGGCGTCATCTTTACCGGTTTACTCATCGGTTTTGTTCCTTGTCCAGCAATTGTTTAAAGTCCTGGCTCAGCAGATCAAAGGTTGTTTCGATATGCTGGGGAATGGTTCGGATTTCCGCACAGGCGGTCATGAAGTTGTGGTCGTCCTGCCAGCGTGGGACGATATGAAAATGAAGGTGATCGGCAATACCCGCTCCGGCAACTTTGCCCAGGTTCAGGCCGATGTTGAGTCCGTCGGGATGCAGCCGTCTGCGCAGGATAGCGGAGCAGTCGGAGAGCATGGCCATCAACTCCCTGTTTTCACTGCTGTTGAGTTCGGTTATATCCGCCAGGTGCCGTCGTGGTGCAACCAGCAGGTGGCCGTTGGCATAGGGGAACCGGTTGAGCAGTACCACAAGCAGGCGGTTGCGATAGAGCAGCAGGTGTTGTTTGTCCTGCGCGTGGGTGCCGGGAGGCTCAAACAGGCAGCCCTCGGGCTTGTCCACAAGGCCGAGCACATGCTCCATGCGCCAGGGAGTCCAGAGCGTTTTCACAGTTGCGGTACCTGATGTATTTTTGCCTGCAGGGTTTTCCCGGCTTCAAGGATGGCATAGGTGCCGGGAGCACCCCAGCGGCCGGTGGCCTGGAAACTGCCGGGATTGATCATCAACGTTTGTCCCACCCGGTGACAGGCGGGCCGGTGGGTGTGGCCGTAGATCATGCAGTCGACTTCCGGGAACTGGTCCCAGAGCCCGGATTCGATATCATAGCCAAGTTCGGCCCCATGGGTCAGGCCGATGGTGAATCCTCCCAGCTGGAAAATTGCACTGCTGTTTAATGATGTCCGGGCCGGCCCGCGGCACATGTTGCCATGGACGGCATGGACGGTTTTGCCGACAAAAGGGTCCAGTATGCTGAGGTCGGTCAGGTCACCGGCGTGGATTATAACCTCGCAGTCTGAAAAACAGCGGTCCACCAGCTGCCTGAACAGCGGATCGGGGCTGTTTAAGTGAGTGTCGGAAAGGATGCCTGCTTTGATTATCATGGTTTTATGGGCAGGTACATTTCAGGTGTCAGGTGTCAGGTGTCAGGTAACGGGTTTGAACTTCGTATTCTAAAAGAGTTGGCCGGGGAAAACAAGTAAAGAGCCGGGCTGAGGTAAAATTTAGGCGGTACCGGGGAAGAAGCTGTTGCAAAATGAAAACAGATTGCGTAATATTTCAAGATTTAATAAAAAATAAATGAACAGGTGGTGCCCGGATGGACACGCACTCTACAATTACCGGTCAGGCCGGATAAGGTGGGCATATGTATTCAGCATCAGATCTTCGCAAGGGGCTTAAGGTTCAACTTGACGGCGAGCCGTATATCATTACCGATTTTGATTTTTCCAAACCCGGTAAGGGGCAGGCTCTGTATCGGACGAAAATGCGCAACATGATCACGGGCAACCAGTTTACCCAGACCTATCGCTCCAACGATAAGTTTGAAAAACCTGATCTTGAAGAGCGGACCATGCAGTTTCTCTATTCACAAGGGGATGAGTTTCATTTCATGGACACCACATCCTACGAGCAGACCTTTATTACCCGCGAGCAGATCGGCGATAATATCAATTTCCTTGTCGATAATATGGAAGTACAGGTCCTCTTTTTCGGCGAGAAGGCCATCGACATCAGCCTGCCCATCTTTGTCAACCTGACGGTGACCCGGGCCGATCCCTGGGTGAAAGGGGATACTTCGGGCACCGACACCAAGCCGGTGACTGTTGAAACAGGATACCAGTTGCAGGTGCCGCCTTTTGTCGAAGAGGGGGTAAAGATTCAGATCGATACCCGAACCGGTGAGTACATGACCCGGGTAAAGGAATAAGAGCAAAAGTCTCTATACGCAGTTGTTCCGACCAACAGTCGTCTCTGCCGATTTGAACAATGCTTTCGACTCCGGGACTCAAGCGACGCAGTGATTTCATCCAGGCGGTTCGCGCCTTTTTTCTGGACAATGGATATGTTGAGGTCGATACACCTATCCGCCTTCCGGTTCTGCTGCCCGAGTCCGAAATTATTCCCTTTTCTTGTGAAAACCAATTCCTGCACACCTCTCCGGAACTCTGCATGAAGCGTCTGCTGAGCCGGGGGGCACAACAGATTTTTCAGATATGTCACTGCTTTCGTCAACATGAGATGGGGCAATATCACCAAACGGAATTCACCCTGCTTGAGTGGTATCATGTCGGCCGGGACTATCAGGATCTCATGGGGGAGTGTGAACAACTTGTCCGGTATCTGGCTGCTGGTCATACTTCTTTTCCCGCTCTTGGCGGTAAAGATACCCTGCAGCGCGATGCCCGCACAGTTTCCCTGGCAACACCCTGGCAGCGCATGAGTGTGGAAGAGGCCTTTAATACATATGCCGGCATGGGCGCTCTCGAGGCTTTGAAAAAAGATTGTTTTGAGGAGGTTCTGGTTACAGAAGTTGAGCCGAATCTTGGTTGGCAGGGGCCGGTGTTTTTATATGATTATCCGGTGGAACTTGGTTCGCTGGCACGAGCAAAAGCAGACGCGCCGCATCTGGCCGAGCGTTTTGAACTCTATATCTGCGGGATCGAGCTGGCCAATGGTTTTTCCGAGTTGGTGGATCCGGAAGAGCAGCGGTTACGCTTTACGGCAGAGCTTGCTAAAATGGATGGACACTCGGCCGCTATGCCGGAGAAATTCCTGCGGGACCTGGAACGGATGGAAGAGACAGCGGGTATTGCCCTGGGGATTGACCGGTTGTTGATGCTGTTTATGGGTGCCCCATGCATTACAGATGTCCTTCCCCTTACCCGGGACGATCTGTAAATCATTATTTGTATTTTATCTCTTGATGTTATACCTTGTTTCTATAGGGTTGCGGGAAAGGGATGTACCTGCTCACCGGTGACCTGGATAAATTCCATATCGGGCAGCAGCAGGGCGGTCAGTTGACCACCGTAAACGGCACCGGTGTCGATACCGATTTTATTATGTTCCACCAGTGGCTCTCGAAAGACCGTATGTCCGAAAATAACGGGTTTGCCGAAATTGTACGAAGAACGAATAAACCTGTCCCGAACCCACAGGCACCAGTCAGGTGTCTGCCTGCTGAGATGTCTGCCCGGCTGCAGCCCGCCGTGGACGTAGATCCCATATTGATCTTCATAAAGCAGGGTAAGGCTCTCAAAAAAGGCGACATGGGACGGGGGCAGCATTGCAAGCATGTTCCCGTGGGCGGCTAGAGGAATGCCATAGCTGTCCAGGGTTTGCCGGCCGCCGATACGCAGGAACATTGAAGTCTCCGTTCCCGTGAGATAGTTTTCGAGCATCAGCTCGTGGTTGCCTTTAAGGAGGATAACCTGGGGATGAGTGTTATGCAGGTGGATGAGTGTTTCCACCACCTGCCTGGAGTCAGGACCGCGGTCGACATAGTCGCCGAGAAAGATCAGGGTGTCGGCCCGGTCAATGACCTTTTCCAGCAGGGATTGTAGAGAGGCATAGCAACCGTGAATATCACCAATAACGCAGGTCTTCAACGATTCCCCCGGGGTGTTTGTACTCCATTGGAAGACAATAGAATATAAAGTCGTTTTTTCTCATATAGAAAGTATAGAAAGTAAATCATGGAAAATCAACAGCGTCAACAGGTAAAGAAATACCTTGATCTCCTCTTGCAACGGTGGAAGTTGATCGTCGCCTGTTTGCTGGTGGCGGTTACTGTCGGACTGGCACTGTATCTCAGAATTCCCAAGCTGTACAGGAGCTCTGCTCTGCTTAGTTATGAGCAGCAGCAGATAAATCCGGGCCGTATGGCTCCGGAACGTGAAGGGCAGCGGCTCAGGGATACCGTAAGTACGCTCAGCGAACTAGTCATGAGCAGAAACAACCTTGAGAAACTTATTTTACAGTTTGATCTCTATCCAGAGGCTCGACAAAAACTGCCCATTGAAGATGTCATCGAGGCGATGCGAAAAGATATTACGATTTCGCCATCTTCCCGTGGAGATACCTTTACGGTTGACTTTCAGGGAACGCAGCAGGATAAGGTTATGAAGGTAACCAATGCTCTGGGGTCAAAGTTTATTGAGGAGAATTTGAAGTATCGGGAAGAGCGCGCCACTGAGACCTCGAAATATACCGAGGATGAGTTGAATCTGGCCAAGGTCGTTCTTGATAAGAAAGAACAGGCCATGCGCGATTATAAGCTGCAGTATTACAATGAAATGCCTGAGCAACGGGAGAGCAATATCGCCCGGCTCAGTTCTTTGCACGAACAGTACCAGGGGATGCAGAACTCCGTTCAGGATCTGGAGCGTACCCGGGTTATGGCCCAGGAGCAGATAGCTCTCCGCAAACGGCTGGGGTCTGCTCTAGCCGGAGGGGCGCAGGGAGCGGCGGGCCAGGATTCGTCATCAGCGCAACCCATGGGTAAATATGAACGCCTGCAACAGTTACGGCAGTATCTTGACGGGTTGTTGAACAAGTATACGGAAAAACATCCGGAGGTTCGAAGAACCCGGCAGTTGATTGCAAAGATTGAGGTTGATCTGGAGTCGGAACCCCCGTCTGAAAAATCAACGGCCGGTTCTGAGAACGACCGGGTATACCGGTCGCCTCAAGATCCGGAGATACAGCAGCTGCAGTTGCAGGTCAAAGAAATTGACTTGAACATTAAAAATCTGAAAAAAGATCAGGAAAAAATTAAGGGTGAAATCAATCGCTATGAGAAATGGATAGAGGCGGCTCCCGTTCGTGAGGCGGAGTGGAACGCGCTGACCCGTGATTATAGCGAACTGCGCCGCCATTATGATTACCTGGTGGCTCAGAATCTCCAGGCCGGATCTGTTGAGCATCTTGAGCGGAAACAGAAGGGGAGTAAATTTAAAATCATTGACCCTGCCCGTTTCCCGGACAAGCCTTTTAAGCCGGATTTTAAAAAAATGCTGCTGCTGGCCTTGGGGATAGGCGGTGGTCTTGGGGTCGGACTGACTCTGGGTCTCGATTTTCTCGACACCTCTTTTAAAGATGTACATGATATTGAATCTGTACTCGGAGTAGAGGTTGTCAGTTCTATTCCCTACATTGAGACCAGTTCGGAAATGCGAAAACAACGCATTTATCTGATATTTTCTGTGAGTTTTTTCTTCCTGTATACTGTAGCCCTGGGGGCTGCTTTGATTTATTTTTATCTGCAGGGGCGAATTGTTCTGTAGATGAGAATGTCAATAAAGATGGACTCGTGAAAAGGCAAAAACGCCATTTGCACTGTACGGAAATACAAGAAGTTATAACCTTTCCGCCGTCGGTGGCGAGGTTTTTACGACACCGACAATAAAGAAAGTAGAGTCGACCGCCTGACAGGCGGTGTATATTCATCAATCATGCTGGAAGAAGATCCTGGCTTTCTGTTGACCGATGCCTGGTTTTTGATAAGGTATTTTTAATACAACGAGTAGCATTCCCTGTATGTATAAGCGATTTTATGGTTTTACCCGTCAGCCTTTTGATCTGAATCCGGATCCGGAAAGGGTTTTCATGAGTGAAACCCACAGAGAGGGGTTGGCCATCCTGAAGTATGGGGTTGTTGCAAAAAAAGGCTTTCTTGTTTTGACCGGACCGGTCGGAACCGGGAAGACGACCCTTTTGCAGGCCCTGACCCATTCTCTGGAGGGCAATATCCATTGCTGTCTGCTGACGAATCCTACCCTGTCCCGGGATGAATTTTTTGCTTTTCTCGCCCATCAGTATGGACTCCCATGGCAGGAAAACAAGGCATTATTCCTGATAGAGTTTTCCAGATTTTTAAAAGAGTGTAGCGATAAAAAGGAACAGGTTCTGCTCATTGTTGATGAGGCCCATGTCATTCCAGTGGATCTTCTTGAGGAAATCAGGTTGTTGTCGAACCAGGATACCTCCGGTGGGGACGTGTTTTCTATTTTCCTTGTCGGCCAGCCTGAGCTCAACACCCATTTAAGTAATGAACGCCTTCTACCCTTGCGGCAACGAATCGGTATCCGGTTTCATCTTGATCTCTTTACCCGGGATGTTACTGTTCAGTATGTTGTCTATCGGCTGCGGACCGCCGGGGCCAAGCATTTAGATATCTTTACCGAAGAGGCCTTGACCCTTGTCCACAAGGTGAGCAAGGGGACGCCCCGGCTTATTAACATTGTCTGTGACCATGCCCTGTTAACCGGATTTGCCGACAATAAAGCAACGATAGATGCCGATATGATCCGGGAGTGTGTCGATGAGCTGCACTTTCCGGGCGAGGCCAATCCTTTGCCGGTGGCGATAGAACAGAAAAAACATGCCTGGTTTTTTTGGCTGTTCCTGTTCATGCTGGTCGGTGGTTTACTGGTACTCGGCTTGATTTTGCTGGAAGTGCTGCCCTTTGAGGATGTCTATTCATCTTTGAGGGATGTGTTGCCGAAAAACTGGTTGCAGTGGCTGCATAATTTTTATGAGAATATCGGAGGATAGTTGTGGGTAAGGTTTCCAAGGCCCTGGATAAGGCGTCACAAACAGAGAGTTCCCCGGCCCGGCCTGCAGATAAACCGCAGGCCGTTGTGCAGGAGAAAACCATGTCTTCACCACTACCTGAGAGTCGGGAAAATCAAAGAAGCTCAAAAACGGCGGTTCTTGCCTCAGGATCCTGGGACGAACGGTTAAGCCTGGCCACGACGACCAGCGGCCCTGTGGCGGAGAGTTTCCGAGCCCTGCGGACACGAATCCTCCATCCTGCCGACGGTAAGGTGCCGAGAAGTTTGCTGGTGACCAGTGCCACTCCGGGAGAAGGGAAAAGTTTTGTCTGCGCAAATCTTGGCATTGCTCTGGCCCAGGGCATAGACACCCATAGCCTGATGGTGGATTGCGATTTGAGAAAACCAGCTCTCCATCGATTATTCGGGTTGTCGGTTGAGCGGGGACTGGTTAATCATTTACGTGATGGTGAAGATTTGGCGCAGATGATAGTTCCCTCGGGTATGGAAACACTTTCTCTGCTGCCGGCAGGTCCGCCTCCGGTCAATCCGGCGGAACTCCTTGGTTCGGCCAACATGACCCGGCTGGTGGAGGAATTGGCGAGCCGTTACGATGATCGCATTATCCTGCTGGACAGTCCTCCCCTGCAGGCAGCTTCGGAAACAGCTATTCTTGCCCAGCATGTGGATGGTGTCGTATTGGTGGTCCGTTGGGGTGGTGGCCGGCGTGAGCATGTACAGAAGCTGGTTGAACGTATTGGACGTGAGCGGATTATCGGGGTTGTTTTTAATGCCTATAAAGAAAATGTATTGGAAGCAAAAATGTTCGGCTACTATGAATATCAGGACAACTATACCTACGGCGAGAAAAAGTAAAACCTGGGAAAAAGAGAGGGAGTTTCATTTTATGAGCGAGAGGTGTGGAATGTCTCTGTGAAATTGGCATCCTGCAAAGAACAAAAGGCCCGGGAGTCGAATGACTCCCGGGCCTTTTTCTTTTTTGCCGCCAGGGAAATAAGGATCAGGATTCCGGAATGTATTGGGTCAGCGGACAGTTTTTACAACCTCCTTCGGGCAGGTCGCTGTCGGTATGCACCTTGGTAACAATATCGGCAACGGCCGCTTTTGTGTTGGGGTAAATATTTTCCATGCCGATTTTATCAAGCAGATGGGTCCGTTCCATGACGGCCATGACCTGTCCTTTAACGCCAGACATGGCAAAACCGAGTTTTGCGGCTCTGAGCCGGTCAACCAGCATGGACAGGGCCTCTTCACCCGAGGCGTCCATGTCATTAATACCCTTTGCATCAAGGAGGATATAGCGCAGATCCGGATGTTCGGTTCGAAACTTGGCGACCTGCTCATCCAGATAGCTGGCATTGGCAAAGAACAGGGCTCCGTCAAAGCGAACCACTGAAATATGGCGGCAACCCTTGAGGCGGTAGTGCTCTGCACTTTTGAGGACATTTTCTTCGTTCATGGAGAGCTCTGCAACAACCGGTCGCATGGATTTGTACAGGAACACGCCCATGGAAAGGAAAAAGCCGACCATGATACCCTTATCAAGGTGGGGCGCAAAGTACAGGGTGACCAGAAAGCTCAACACGGAGATGACGCCGTCGTACCACTGGGCCTTCCAGGCATGAATAAATCCTTTGGTGTTGACCAGTCCGATAACCGCCATCATGATAACTGCTGCCAGAGTAGCCTGGGGCAGGTGATAGAGCAGGGGGGTGAAAAACAGCAGGGTCAGGACCACTACCAGGGAGGTGACTACCGATGAGATCCCGGAAACCGCACCTGCCTGCAGGTTGACTGCAGAGCGGGAAAAGGAACCGGAAACAGCATAACTTGAACCCATGGAACCTATAATATTGGCAAGCCCCTGGCCGATCAACTCCTGGTTGGGGTCGATTTTCTGTCCGGTTTTAGCGGCCATGGCCTTGGCAATGGCAATGGCCTCCATAAAGCCAAGCAGTGAGATAATAATTGCCGTGGGCAGCAGCTTGAAAAAACTCTTGATCGTCAATTCAGGCACTGTCAGAGTCGGCAATCCTTCAGGAATTTTGCCGACAATTGCGCCACCGCCCATCAGGGTCAGTTTGCTCGGGTCAACAATAGAATTTTTTAGCTTGAGTCTCCATGTGCCGCCATCAGTCTCTATCCCGGCAGGGATGTTGTCTTTAGGGAAAAAGGTGTAGCTTTCGCCATTTTTGACCGCCACGAACTTCATGTTTCTGAGCTTTTTTCGAAACTGATGTGCCTGTTCTTTGGCATGATCCATATGGGCGGTCAGGATTTTCACCTCGCTTTCAATTTTCAGCAGCTCAACCGATGCACCGCCATGGCCCCCCTCTCCCTCTGCTTTTGCCTTACGCAGCTCGTCAATGACCTTGCCGAGGTTGGCACGCTGTTGTCCATGTTCGTTGATGAGCTTTGTGGCCCTGTTGAATTCGTGAATGTTTTCTTCAATCCCGGGTGTTTTGATGGCAGAGACGTCAACGACTGCGTCGTTGTTAAAGCCGGTAAAGAAAGAGACCAGAGTGGTGAGGGCTACGGCGACCAGTACGTTGGGAATTCTGGGGTTGATTCTTTTCAGTATGACCATAATCACCACCGCACTGATTCCGTACATCAGGGTGGGAAGGTGGGTATAGTCCATTGCCGCCTGGGCGACCCGTATCATAGTTTCGTAATGATGAGGTGCCTTGTCTACGTACACTCCGAAAAATTTGGAGAACTGAGATGAGGCAATGATAATTGCCGCCGCATTGGTAAAACCGTTGATGACCGGATGGGAGAGGAAGTTGACCACCATTCCCAGACGCAGCACACCAAGCGAAAACTGGAAAATACCGACAACCATGGCCAGCATGATGGAGTAGGCAATGAATTCAGGAGAGCCCGCCGTGGCCAGTGGTTCAAGAGAGGCTGCCGACATCAGGGAGACAACGGCCACCGGCCCGGTACCCAGTTGACGACTGGAGCCGAACAGGGCGGCAACCATTGGCGGCAGGAAGGCGGCATACAGACCATAGTAAGCCGGCAGGCCGGCCAGCTGGGCATAGGCCATGGATTGCGGGATCAGAACCAGGGCAACCGTAATGCCGGCAACCAGATCAAGTTTGAACTCCCCAACCTTGTACCCCTTAAACCAGAGCAGAAACGGGAAAACCTTATAGATCATAGTGCTGTGTCCTCCTTCAACGTATTGAAAACAGTATAAAAAAAAATTAAAGTAAAAAACTCAGGTGAAAGCGAGATTGCTCTGCCAGTCATCACAGGATTGTGATGCACCGGCTGAATGAAATCACCAATTCAGTCGGATGCGCTGCAACGATGAAGCGCAGGTACTTTTTTGTGCAGGGAGCTGTCAATATGGGGCTGTTCGGTCTCATTCATAGCTCTCTTTTCGAGAATGTCAAGAGGAAAAAGCTTGAAAATGAATGGTGATTCAGCTATTGTTTAAGGTACATTTAAGGAGATCATTAAGCAATGGTTTTTCATCGCAGTGCAGTTTTATATGCCGAAAATGTTGTTTGCTCAACACCGGTTTTGCCGGAAAAACCGACAATTTTTTTTAGGGGGAGACGCACCGATGCTCAATAAATACCGAGAACCGTACATCGTCAAAGAGGTTGCTCCATTTAAGATCAACGGGCTGGCTATACCCTATCCTGAATTTGTTCCCAGGCTCTATAATTTTTGTAAAGCACTTGGTTTTCGTAAAGGCTATATCGTTCCATCCCGTGCCTTCTGCTCCGATGAAAATCAGGGGCTACCCATTATCCTGCTGACCAAGCATTTCGGTACCTTTCCTTTTAATCATGGTCGAGTGGGCGGTATACTGGCCGTTGATCGGCACGGCCCTCACTCCCATCATGGTGATGATCTGGTGATCGTTCAGGCCAGTCACGTCGGCTACGATCCGGATACCGGAGAGTACGGAACCTACCACCGGCCTCAACTCTCCGGCAATGATCTCTGTGTCTCCTGCGGTAAACTGACCCATGTCATTTCACCCTATCTTGAGCGGTACTATTTTGCCCGTGACCGAACGTTTCTGCGGCGGGACGAAAACGGGCGCTGTCTGATAACCACAAAAAACTCCCTGATCGACTTCGGCTCTCATCCGGTGGACCAGGGGCTGGTTCTCAAGCTCTCCAATATCGTTGTTGAAGACGATCAGGGGATTATTCGTCCGGTTACTGCGGCAAGTACCACCCAGACCTATGAAGTTTCCGAAAATTTCAAGCAGCGTCTTGATGCTGCCGGGTATGAGTGGAAAGGCGGGCAGGGGGAGAGTATTGGTAAATGGTTAACCTCTGATCTTTTTTACTTCAAAGTTGATTTTCATGAGACCGATGATTCCATCCTGCTGGAAAAAAATCTAATTGAATTCATGCCTGATATTGTCAGCGCCAAATATCCACCCCTGCGGGCGGCAAAGACAAATATCCAGCTCGAATTTGCCCGGGTCGTCGAGTCAATCCGGCGAGGGGAGGAGTACCGGGGGAGAAACCTGTTGTACATTGCCGGGCTCAATGTCGACATCTCCGAGCATGGGGGGTTCCCGCCGACCAACTATTTTGTTCCCTGGGCTGCTCACGTGCAGCTCGAGGATGGCACGCCTGTTGAGTATACGCACCCCATAGAACAGGAGGACCTGTTTGTCAAACTCATGGAGCAGAGTCCTGAAAATCCGGATCAGGCGGATCTCAAGGAAAACATTCAGCGCATGCTCAAGGCGCCCCGGTTTGATATTCGAGTAAACTGATTCCGCGGAATCGGAATGTAGCGGGCGGACCGTTGCGTTTAGCAACGGTTTGGCCTGATGATTACATTTTGCAACGCTCAGAAGCCTGCTTATAGCCCGGAAATACACGCAAATGGGAAATATTAAGGAACTTATTGACTTTTCCTGAATAGGAACTAATAATCCAACGATTTTGCAAGTCGCCAGCCGCGGAAACTCACATTGAGCTTTTTGCCGTGACCGACGACCTTGGCAATGTTTTCGCCCAACAATGCCATTTTCGTGGGTATCGTGTTCTTCTCCCCTACCTGCAAGTTGAGTAACAGAATTGGATCATAGTTGTCATAGACTATAATTCTTCATCAGAAAGTGAGGGTGAATTTCTGACGTTAAGCGCAGGCCGTGCCTTTATGTTCTCCAGTATAAACACAACGATAGGAGAATACAAATGTTATCGTCAGGAGTTGACACAGTAGGGGG
>JAJRQC010000055.1 GCA_024280455.1 Deltaproteobacteria bacterium
ACTCCGGAAAGTGGTTAATCTTGTAATCTTGGTGGGTTACCTGATTTACCCTTACCACGAATCGCTAAAAATGTCACCCCAAAAAGGCGATTTCGTCTCAAAAAATCAAGCAGTTAGGCCTACAGGGACAGGCACCAGCTAATATTCAATGCCCTTCTGGGCCCTGACTCCATCGTTAAAGGGATGTTTGATTTCCCGCATCTCGGTTACAAGGTCGGCGGCCGCAATCAACCCCTTACTTGCTCCACGACCGGTAACAACCACATGCATTCCATCAGGGCGGGCAGTCAACCCAGCAATAATTTCATCCTCGCCGATCATTTTATAGGTGATGAGATAGGTAAGCTCGTCCAGAATAACCAGATCATGCTCGCCTGCGGCAATGGTTTCCCTGGCAAACGCCCAGGCCTGACGGGCCAGGGCAATATCTTTATCCATATCATCGGACTTCCAGATAAAGCCGCGTCCCATCACGTGAAAATCGAGCCGGCCCGGAAAACATTTTGCACTTTCCAGTTCACCATACTTCCAGCTCCCCTTGATAAACTGGATCACCGCCACCCGCTGGCCGTGCCCCAGAGCCCGAAAGGCCAGGCCGAGGGCCGCCGTTGTCTTGCCTTTACCGTTGCCGGTGAAAACCAGCAGCAACCCCTTTGTCTTCATCTGTTCCTTCAGTTGTCCAGGCGCGTGTTATCTTTCCGTATTTGCAGCATTACCATCAGCGCAGCAGGAGGAGCCGACGCCTGTTCTGGTGTTGATTGCCGCAGGACGTTGATTCCTTCCTTCAGTCAGAGGCCTCCCATGCTGACGGACATATTCGTACAGAACTATTGAGGCAGCCACGCTGACATTCAAGCTCTGAACATATCC
Organism: Deltaproteobacteria bacterium; assembly: GCA_024280455.1. Classification (GTDB taxonomy): domain Bacteria; phylum Desulfobacterota; class Desulfobulbia; order Desulfobulbales; family Desulfobulbaceae; genus DRLX01. The sequence goes on from JAJRQC010000055.1 coordinate 871, forward strand.
CCACTGAGGTATGGAAAGGCAAACCAATTCCGGATACGATGCCCTGTCAAAGCTGAGACCAAATTCTTCATGACCTAAGATAAATGCTGCCTTGTCCGGCAGAGAGCGTTGTCCCAGGATTTCTTCCTGCCCGGGCTCCAGAGTTATGCACTGATATCCGCGCCCGGACACCTCGCTAAAACAGGCGTCAAAGGTTTCATGCTGGAAAAAGGAACCCAGCGGACCGACCCCTTGGCCGGGTCAGGGTCAAAAAAATCCACATTGATTAAATGGATTTCCAAGGCGCTGAAGGCGTCCGCCACTCGAAATATTTTTCCAATATTAAAATCAGGTTTCAAGCCGTCAAGGATAAGAATACAGGAATGAATACCTGGAGAGGCATCCACCAGACTCCGTCTCCTTGCCCGAACAAAACGGGCTAGCATATCAAGTTTTTTGTTGCCCTTTCTTCGCATAATGAGTTTTTCTTGCCAAGAGTATTTTTTTCTGACACAGTATAGAAGAGTACACTCGAATTGACGCGACATTAATACCACGAAACAATTGATTTCGCACACCTTGAACACCAATGCGAGTGCTCAACTCAGGTACGGTTCTTCTTGACCCCTGTACCATCAATTCTTTTAAATAACGGGAGCATACCCTTGACAACTCAAAAAACGTCCTGCTGCGATCTCTGCGGACAGGAAAAAAAAATACAAACCGTGGGCGATCGAAAACTCTGCTCGATCTGTAAAGCCATTGCCGGTCATGTAAAAAACCATCCGGAAGAAGTACGAAAAATATGGGTTGAACTATATGACGAGTCAATTACCCCTAACCCCCAACGCCCCCCGATAAAAAATGAGAAGGAAATGCCGGATGTACTTGACGGCAAACGCTACCGGGCCGTGGATCGGGAAAATAACAAGTGGTACCTGTCCGTCAGCGAAGTTGACGGACATCCGGTCGAGGTCTTTGCCTCAACCGCTTTTGACCGTGACAATGAGCTGCAGTCGCGAATTTCCAACCTGACCACTATCACCCGGCTTATCTCTCTGATCCTCCGTCATCTCTTTCTCGGCGAACGGTTGACCCTGGCCAAATGCCTCAAGCAGATACAGCGAAGTTCGCGACAGCGCGACGATCTCCCGGACATGCTCTACCGCGTCTTGAGTCGTTATACCGATGAGCCCGACCAGCTGAACCACGAGCAGCAATCAGAAGAAAAAAAGGAATAAAAACATAACTGATTACGTATGAAACTCAGCCAAGGTGTGTCGAATACACGAAAGTAAAAATGAAAGAACTCGGGAATCATAGCAAAGGGCAGCTCTGTAATTTACCATAATATCACTGAGCTACAAGCATCGTCATCCCCGAGTGTTGTTATCGGGGATCCAGGAACTTGTTAATGGCTGAGCGTTGTACGTAATCAGGAAAATTTAAGGTAATCAGGGACGGGCATCCTCCTCAAAAAGTTTCAGATACTCACCATAGCCCTTATCCTGCAGTTCTTCTTTGGGCACAAATCGCAGGGACGCCGAGTTGATACAGTACCGTAAACCGGTGGGGGCGGGACCGTCATCAAAAACATGGCCCAGATGCGAATCCCCATATTTACTGCGAACCTCGGTGCGGACGGTAAAAAACTTCCGATCCTTGCGCTCAACAATATTCTCTTTGCTGATCGGCCGAGTGAAGCTGGGCCAGCCGGTGCCGGATGTATACTTATCGGTTGAGGAAAAAAGCGGCTCTCCGGAGACGACATCCACATAAATTCCAGCCTGTTTGTTCTTCCAGTAGGCATTGTCAAAAGCAGGTTCAGTCCCTTCCCTCTGGGTCACCTTGTACTGCAGTGGAGTGAGCCTTTCTTTCAACAACTCGTTGTCCGGCCGGCTGTACTTCTTTTGTACGGCTTGTTCCTGACCCTTCCAGGTGTTCTCCAAAAAACCGGCCCGACCGGAACCGACCTTATACATGGAATATTGCAGGACATTTTTTTTATAGTAATCCTGATGATACTCTTCGGCCTGGTAAAAAGACGCGGCCGGCAGAATGGCTGTTCTAATCGGCTTATCAAAAATGGAGGTTTGATCCAGTTCTTTTTTTGAAATTTCGGCCAGTCGTTTCTGCTCCTGGTCTAAATAAAAGATTGCCGTAAAATACTGGGTGCCGCGATCACCGAACTGGCCGCCGTCATCGGTCGGGTCGATCTGGCGCCAGAAAACCGCAAGCAGTTGTTCATAACTTATTTTTTCCGGATCATAGAGGACCTCGACCGCCTCATAATGGCCGGTCTTGCCGCTGCCGACCTCTTCATAGGTTGGATTTTCCGTTTTACCGCCGGTATACCCGGAAACCACATCTATAACCCCTTCCTCATTCTCAAACGGCGGTTCCATACACCAGAAACAGCCACCGGCAAAAATTGCTTTTTTCTGCTCAGCCATAGTCGTCTGCACCTGTGCAAATAGTATAAAAATAAAAATAACTAAAAACCAGAATACATGGATACCTCTCATAACATCACTCCCTCTACGTCAACAGGCCGGTTGGAAGAACAGGCATTATTAAACATAATACCTATTCTCACACATACTGTAGGCATGCCGCAAAAAGAAGCAAGGGTGCTGCAAGTTATTTTTCAATCTTTCACCCGTTGGTCAAGACGATAAACATACAGCAGCCAGCAGCTGCCCGGGAGGAGGAAAAGCACCGCCAGCCAGACAACAATGGTTCGGGGATCAACACCACGATCCAGCGCCATTCCGGTCAACCAGGTGGACAAGTTGAGGACAAAGGTCAACAGCGCCATCTCGGCGGCAAAGACCCGGCCACGGAAGCGCGGATCAACAAGCCGGTGGAGAAGGGTTGTACTGAATATCCATTGTATCGAACCCCCGATATGGCCGACGAAAACGCAGAGCCCGGCAAGAACGATATTGGGTGCCTGGGAGAAAAACAGGTAGGCCAGTGAAGAGATGAAAAAAGCTACTCCTATCGCCCTGCGCATGGGCTGCAACCCATCACCAAAAATCCGCCAGGCCAGAATCGGCCCCACTGCAGCTCCGATTCCGCGCATGGAATATAGGACCCCGCTCATCCCTCCCCTGCCCCCGTCTGAAAAGACCTGCTCACCAAACACGGTCAGCAGAACCAGGATGCCGCCCGACATGGCCCAGCCGCTCTTGACCATGAGCAATGCAGCAACCTCACCATGTTTCCCGACATAGCGAATACCCTCCATGAGATCGTGCAAACCGATCATCCGGGCCAGGGAAAACCCCCTTTTTTTCCGTTTGGCCATTGCCGAAACAGTAACGGTCATCATGATGGATGCGGAAACAACAAAGGTAAACGAATCAACCAGCACCGCTGTCTGCCAGCCGAAGACAGCGGAAACAAAACCACCGGCAGCTGCTCCCAGGGCCAGCATCACTGACCAGGAGGCCCCGGAAAGCCCATTGGCTATGCTGAGTTCCTCTTTGGTGCAGATATCAGGCAGAACCGCCTGACGAGCGGGATGCCAGAAGCTCCACAGCGACTCCTGAACCAGGGCCAGAATAAAAATCAGATACACCTGGTCTGCTTCCTGAACCAGCAGATAGCCCAGGACGACCAAAACCCGTGACAGATCACAGCAGAGGAGAATAATCTTGCGGTTAAAACGATCGGCAACCACACCGGCGGCCGGGCCGAGAATGGTTGTCGGAATAAACTTGGCAATCAAAAACCAGCTGATCGCCTCACCTGATCCGGTCAGGCGGGTGAGGAGCACAAAGATTCCGATATAGTTAAACCAGTCACCGGCCTGACTGATAATGCCTGAGAGCCAGAACCTGCGGAAATTGGGATTATTACGGAGAATATACAGATACGAACCCAGCTCACCTGCAGCCAGGGAACGGTTTTCCGTACTGTTTGTTTCGGGATCAGCCATCAGAATCTACTTTAAAAAAACCGTTGTAAGACACGACAATAAACAAAATTAAGAATCTTTTTAAATAAAGTGCTCTTTCTCAAGCACAACCTCAATGCCCCGGCCATCGGCGCTCTGCAGTCCGAATTTTCAGATCTTGAGAAAGATATCGATGATTTTATCCTGCAGATGAATAGAGCCATTGAGCATTCCAACAGCTTTATCACCCAAATGGACAGCTGATCATTTCGTCAGCCTGCATCACTGAACGAAAAACCTGTTTTTTATCAATATCGCAGGTACATCACAAACTGTTCAGAAAAATACGCCGGCTTGCTGAAATCAATCCTGGAAGCACTTTTTATAGAGCGCACCATTTTCACTTTTCACCTAGTTTACAGGCCTATACTACTCCGGATCTCCCAGCCAAAAACCGTGCCACATCCTCTGCCATGATTCATCAATTTATGGGAGCAACCAACCGGCATAAAAAAAGGGAGTCAAGCATATAGCTTGACTCCCTGTTGTTGCTGGCGGGGCCGACGAGACTCGAACTCGCGACCTCCGGCGTGACAGGCCGGCATTCTAACCAACTGAACTACGACCCCATATCTTTGGTGGGCGGTACAGGGCTCGAACCTGTGACCCTCGGCTTGTAAGGCCGATGCTCTCCCAGCTGAGCTAACCGCCCCAAAGGATGAGGTGTTTCTACCAAGTAACCCCACGTCCGTCAAGCAAAAAAGAAGCTTGGGGAGCAAAGATATTCTCAACCGTCTCAGATGTGATTTCACCGTGGACGACGTCCCTGCAAAAGCCCTCTATTGTGCAGGAGTATTGTGCGATGAAATCGTGAAATCGTTATAAATCGAATCGAGGGAAACATCCTTAAACAGTGTCTCCCCTTCTTTAACAATCAGGGCCTTCTGCAGGACCTCATCTACGTCATCGACAAGCTCAATGGTTAAGCTGTTGCGTATTTTCTGCGGCACGTCCTGTAGATTCCGTTCATTTTCACGCGGAATTAAAATCCGGGTTATATTACCCCGACGGGCGGCAAGGAGTTTCTCCGTCAAACCACCAATGGGGAGTATACGCCCGCGCAGGGTTATCTCACCGGTCATCGCCAAATGATGATCAACCGGCAGTTTAAGCATGGCTGAAACAATACTGGTGGCAATGGTGATCCCTGCAGAAGGGCCATCCTTGGGAATGGCACCTTCGGGTACATGGACATGAATATCAACGGATTTATAAAAATCAGAGTTCAGTCCCAACCGCATGGCCCGTGAACGGACATAGGACATTGCGGCCTTGGCGGATTCCTGCATAACATCGCCAAGTTTACCGGTCACCATCAATTTGCCGCTGCCCGGCATCAATGTCGCCTCAATCTGCAGTAATTCCCCACCGACTTCGGTCCAGGCCATGCCGGTTGTCAGACCGATTGCATCACGGTCTTCAGCCAGACCAAAACGAAACTTCGGAACCCCGAGATATTTACCAATAGACTGTCTTGAAATCCTGTACTGCTTTTTGGGTTCTTTTCTTTTCAGGCGATCCCGTGCAACCTTTCTGCACACGGAGGCGATGGTTCGTTCCAGGTTACGTACCCCGGCCTCTTTAGTATAGCGCCGAACAATCTCAAGAATCGCCCCGTTACTGAACTGTATATCGTTTTCCTTGAAACCATTTGCCTCCAGCTGCTTGGGAATGAGAAATCCGGTGGCGATATTCTGCTTCTCTTCTTCCGTGTACCCGCTGAGCTGAATAATCTCCATCCGGTCCTGGAGCGGCAGAGGGATACCATGCAGGGTGTTGGCAGTGGTTATAAAAAAGACTTCGGAAAGATCATAGTCCAGATCCAGATAATGATCGTTAAAGGCAAAGTTCTGTTCCGGGTCTAAAACCTCAAGCAGGGCCGCTGAAGGATCTCCACGGAAATCCATGCTCATCTTGTCGACCTCATCCAGGCAGAAAACAGGATTAATCACCCCGACCTTCTGCATGGAATGGATTATCTTACCAGGCATGGCCCCGATGTAGGTCCGGCGGTGTCCCCGTATCTCGGCTTCATCGCGTACTCCACCAAGAGAGAGACGGATGAATTTTCGTCCCATGGCCCGGGCAATGGACTTGCAGACAGAGGTCTTGCCAACACCCGGAGGGCCGACCAGACAGATAATCGGTCCACGAATCTTTTTGACCTGGGTCTGCACTGCAAGGTATTCAAGAATACGCTCCTTGGTTTTTTCCAGGCCGTAATGATCCTCATCCAGAACACGTCCCGCCTTGTTGATATCGATTTTCGAACGGGTTTTTTTGCTCCAGGGCAGGGTTACAATACTGTCTATATAGTTACGGACAACCGTGGTCTCAGCAGACATCGGCGGCATCATGCGAAGTTTTTTCAACTCCTTTACAGCCTTTTCCCTGACCAGTTTGGGCAGGCTTTTCTTTTCAATGGACTGCTCAAGTTCGGCCAGATCATCGCCACCTTCCCCTTGCCCCATCTCGTCCTGAATAGTCCGAATTTTCTCACCCAGATAATAGTTGCGCTGGGTAACAGCCATCTTCTTTTTGACCTTGGCGTGAATATTCTTTTCGAGCTCGGACAGCTCGATTTCCCTGAAGATCACCTCGAGAACGCGGGTGATACGCCCGACGACTGAAGTCAACTCGAGAATTTCCTGTTTCTCTCGGGTTTTCAACTGCAGATGAGAACAGATCAAATCAACCAGCCTGGAGGGGTCTTCAATTCCGGTAACCGACTTCAACACTTCCTTGGGCAATTTTTTATTTTTCTGGGCATACTGATCAAAGGCCTTTTTCAGCTCACGGACATAGGCCGGGAGTTCATTCTCTTCGCCATCATGATCAACCAGCTCTTCCACCCGAACCGAAAAGAAATCCGCGCCCTCAAGAACATCCGTTGTCCTGGCACGACGTTTGCCTTCCACCAGAGCTTTAATGGTTCCATCCGGCAGACGAAGCAGCTGCATAACCGAGGCCAGAGTGCCGACGGTATACAGATGTTCCGGCGCAGGATCGTCGACCTTGGAATCTTTCTGGGTTACCAGGAAAACAAGGGAACGGTTTTCCATCGCACGTTCCAGGGCATGTATGGACTTTTTGCGTCCCACAACAAGGGGGGCAACCATACCGGGAAACAGAACAATATCCCTCAAGGGCATCAAGGGGTATACATCAGGGGTAAAATCAATCATATTTTTGGTATATTTTTAATAATATTTCGAATGTATTCGGACGGGGTGCAACAGACCGCCATCTCACAAGAGAACAGGCCGCAGGCAGTAATAACTCCAGGTAACTTGACGGTTCCGGCCAAGTGAGTCGATGAGACTCAGCCGGTTCAACAGAGGCTCCTGATAAACCAGCATGGCTGGACCAGATTTTTAACGTCACAACCACAACCAAGGATGAAAATAGCCTGAAACAACAAAACGTTGAGGGCGATTTTCGGATAAACCGCCATGCCTTGACGGCACAACAAACAATGAAAATCAATTAGTTAGTGTCTGTCCAAAAACAGCCTTTTTCGGCCGAAGCAACTCGATATTAATTCTCAGATAGTAACCACTCTGCAAAGGATTCTTCTTCATCAGGCCGCAACCCCAAGATTTTTCTTTCACGGTGCGTTTTTTTCG
>JAJRQC010000056.1 GCA_024280455.1 Deltaproteobacteria bacterium
AACATTATTTTAACTCCCTCTGCGGGAAACTGCTGGTGGTGGGAAATATTTAAATCTGACACCCTGAACCAGAAAACCGAAATCGGCAACCTTTTTTGTGCAGCCAGAAGAGGACGACCACAACGGCTCCTAGAAGGTCGGCGCCTATATCCCAGATGCTGGGGCAACGGCCGGGGATAAAGGATTGGTGGAATTCATCGCTGATTCCGTAGGCAAGGCAAAAGAGAATGACGAGAATACCGGTACGTACGGGGGAGTCCCCGGCCCGGTTTTTTGGAACGGCATAGAGAGTGGTTGCGGCAAGGATGCCGTAGACCAGGCTGTGCAGCAGCTTGTCGATATCCGGTACATCGGGCAGGACAATAGTATCTCCCGGCTGGTGGGAAAGAAAAAAGATGGTTCCCAAGACCGCAAGCATGGGAACAACACGATACCACTGCCTGCGGGAAGACATGTTCTTTAAGAGGTTGCCGGGGCTGAAGGCGCGTCGGTATCCAGGTGAACCTGATCGAGCAGTTCCGGGGTATAGCGTTTGTATATCCGTTTTATGGCCGCATTGATCTGCTTGGTCGGCGCTCGGACAAGCTCGGTTTCCTGTTTGTCGGCATAGGCCACCAGGAAGAACCTTTTGTTGCGCAGTGCAAAGGTGTGGCTCCAGTTAATCTCTATGAGTTCAGGATTTGCATCAAGTTCAATTTCTATCGGTTTCCCGGCTCTAGCCACCTGAACCGCATCACTTTCAGTCACCTCAAGAACCCAGGCATCACCATCCTGATCGCTGAAAAAGATAAAGACGCCCAGCTCTCGCAGGATAGCCCGTTTTTCCGTCGCCGCTGCCTGGATTTTTTTGATTTCATCAACCAGAGAGATTTTTACCTGCTCCATGGGGCTGACCGGCTGAGCGGATTGCCTGGTCACAAGGCAGCAGTGTTTGTATTTTTTTCCCGACCCACATGGGCAGGGTTGATTTCGTCCTATTTTAGCCATCAGTCAAATTCCAGGGCAGAATGTGTTTTTTTTATTCTGGTTATGAGCACTTGGAGTAGCCGCAATCCCGGCATGTCTCACAGCCTTCTTCAAAGACCAGCTTACCGGAGCATTCCGGACAGGTAGAGGCAAAGCCATGTTGCGTTCCCGCCATAAACGATTTGAGCAGTTTACCAAGTTGGGCCGGCAAGTCAAGCATGTGTCCACTTGAGCGATCAAGCTGTTTGATGATTTCGCCCATGGGGATCTGGTATCGCAGGGCCAGGGAAACCAACCGACAGGTGGTCGTCCACATGGTGGATTTATCCTTGAGGTCAACCCGGTTGTCGAAGGGGAATTTGGCAAAAACCTCCATTGGGTTTTCATTGTCATCAAAACAGACAATAAGATAAATGGTGTTGCCGTTGGCATCCTTGAGGCGATAGCGTTTGGCACTGAGGACATCGGGCAGCTTTTTCTTCTGGACGATTCCGGCCGTAGAGACCAGCGCGGTCTTGTCCTCTTCCGATGCCGTGGTGTTGAGGACCTGTTGATCCCGGGACCCATCGCGATAGACGGTCAATCCCTTGCAGCCGAGGTCAAAACCAAGCATGTAGGAAAGCCGGACATCGTCCTTGGTCGCATCTGACGGCAGGTTAATGGTTTTGCTGATCGAGGAATCAATCCCGCTTGTCTGCAGGATACCCTGCATTTTTATATGGTCTTGAGGCGAAACATCCTGGGCCGTACGGAAAATCTGCTGCCATTTTTCCGGGATCTCATCATGACCGATAACCGTTCCGGATTCCGCCACTTTTTTCATCACCGTATCCGAATAGAATTCCTCTTCCCGGGCAATACGTTCAAAATGTTTATTGACCATGAGAAAACGGTCGCCGTCCATGACATTCTTCTCGGTAACAATGGAAAAATAGGGCTCGCAGCCGGAGGCGCAATCGGCAATCATGGAAACTGTGCCGGTGGGCTGAATAGAGGTGAGCGCTGCATTTCTACGGGCCGGATAATCGTTCTGTTCTTCGTTATAAGCGGGGAAGGGACCCTTCAGTTCTGCCAGCCGAACAGAGGTCTCCTCGGCTTTATCACGAATAAACTGCATGACATCGGCTGCGGCCTGTCGTCCCTCTTCGGCATCATAGGGAAGTTCCAGCTGAATCAGCATATCATGCAGCCCCATAATTCCGAGTCCGACTTTTCGTGTTTTCTGGGTCATCTCGGCGATCTCCGGAATTGGAAACCGATTGCAGTCGATCACATTATCGAGAAAACGTACGGCAAGGTAGACCGTTTTTTCAAGTCGATCCCAGGCAATGGCGTCGTCCTGGACATACTGGCTCAAGTTTATCGAGCCGAGGTTGCAGGATTCGTAAGGGAGCAGCCATTGTTCGCCGCAGGGGTTGGTGGCTTCAAACTGACCAAGCTGCGGGGTGCTGTTGGCACGGTTTGCGGCATCGATAAACAGGACGCCCGGTTCACCATTATGCCAGGCAAGGTCGATAATCTCATCAAAAACCCGGGTGGCGGACATTGTTTTAATCACCTCGCCGTTTGATGGATCAATAAGGTCATAGTCCTGATCGTTGCGGACCGCATCCATGAACTGGTCGGTAATGGCGACGCTGAAGTTGAAGTTCGTCAGCTGGGTCTGATCTTCCTTGGCATGGATAAAGTCCAGAATGTCGGGATGATCAACCCGCAGCACCCCCATGTTTGCTCCCCGTCGTTTTCCACCCTGCTTGATGGTTTCGGTGGCAGCATCAAAAACAGCGGCAAAGGAGAGCGGGCCTGATGCAACCCCCTGGGTCGACTGGACAGAGGAATTTTTGGCCCGCAGGCGGGAGAACGAATATCCGGTGCCGCCGCCGGTTTTATGAACCAGGGCGCCGTTGCGGATAGAGGTGAAAATCCCGTCCATGGAATCTTCGATGGGCAGTACAAAACATGCAGATAACTGTCCCAGATCAGTACCTGCATTCATGAGACAGGGCGAGTTGGGCAGAAAATCCAGATGGTAGATCATGTTGAAGAAACTGTCCCGTAAGGATTCATAATCCTCGAATTCCCGGTCAACAACCGCCACCGCGTTGGCAACCCGTCGGCAGAGTGTTTCCCAGTTCTCCAGTGGAGTGCCGTTTTCATCTTTGAGATAATAACGTCGCGACAGTACTGTCTCTGCTGTATCGGTGAGCTTCTGTTTCAACATGTCCCTGGTCATGCTTCCCCCTTTTAAACCAGATGAGATTATAAACGTGCCGTATTTTTGTCGGTGGCGTAGATAGCGAGTATGCGAGACTTCGAAAAGCCTCGCCACCGACGGCGGAAAGGTTATAATTTCTTGTAATTCCGTACAGTGCAAATGGCGTTTTTGCCTTTTTACGAGTTCATCATTTGTGACAAAAAAAACGAAATTTGTCGGCATCGATAAAAAGGACTTATAGCACAACATGTAGAGTCGTTCAAGGAATTAGAGTCCACATGTTGTGTTTTTTTAAAAGTAACAGTATTCCAGGCAGTTCAGAAAAATCACCTGTTTGTCAAGCAGGATCTCAAAAAAAAAGGGGTTTGGTCCGTAGCGCCTGGGCCGGAGATCATCCCGGATTTTCAGAACATGGTCGTTGCCGCCGGTCGGTTTATATGGGGAGTGAATTCTTCATGAGGTACATGTCGGGTAGAACCGGTTGAGGCAGGTAAGCATACTTTTCCGTCATCGGTACAATTGTAATTCATCACGGGGGGTGAAAAGTGTGTAATTTTACGCCATCTCGGAATTGTAAGCGGTCACAGGTGCCGGAGGCCGAATTCCGGGTTAAAACCCAGAGGCTTACAGCCCGGGCTGGGCTGCATTGACAACAAAAACAACGGACAACCGCTTCCCGAGCCCGGCAAACCGGGTTCGGGAAACTATTTCCTGCTTTCCTCTTTGGGGGCCTGGCCTGCAATGTTCAGACTTTTCAGAATGATAAGGGCGGTCCGGAGCTGATTATCCCGGGCAAGCCGCTGCTTGATCTTCTGCTGATCTTTATCGTTTTGTTTAGGCCTGTTCAGGGCATCGATTTTTTTCCGGTCACCGTTGGTCAGGTGTTTGGGGAGATCCTTTTCTCTGATGTTCCAAAGTTTTTTCTTGTCTGTTGTCTCTTTGGACGGTTCCTGGAAGGGGACAATCATATCCGGAGTAATGCCGGTTTCCTGGATGGAATCCCCGCTTGGCGTGTAATAGCGGGCCGTGGTCAGGCGGATTCCCGCCCCGTTGGGCATGGGGATAATGGTCTGGACCGAGCCCTTGCCGAAGGTCGTGGTGCCGAGGACAATAGCCCGACCATGATCCTGCAGGGCTCCGGCAACGATTTCCGAAGCACTTGCCGAACCGCCGTTGACCAGCACCACCATGGGGAAGGTAAATGCCTCACTGTTGCGATGGGCTTCAAAGATCATGTCCTGGTCCGAGTTGCGACCCCGGGTTGAAACAATGACACCCTGATCAAGAAAGATATCCGATACCTTGACGGCCTGATCGAGCAGGCCACCCGGGTTGTTGCGCAGATCAAGAACAACTCCGGTGAGCGGTTGTTTTTTCAACGCCTTGTTCAGGGCTTTGCGTACATCTCTTGTCGTGGTTGCCTGGAAGTTGGTGATCCGCACATAGAGCAGGCCGGGCTCAAGCTGCATTGATTTTACCGAATGCAGAGGAATAACATCGCGAACCAGGGTGAAATCCTTGAGTTCCTGCAGGCCGGGACGATGGATGGTAATTGTGACCTCGGTGCCCTTTTTACCCCGTAGTTTTTTTACCGCCTCCATCAGGCCGAGATCCTTAGTGAATTCGCCGTCTATGCGAATGATTTGATCTCCGGCCTCTATGCCCTGTTGAAAGGCGGGGGTTCCCTCGATGGGGGAGACGGCGGTCAGGATTCCGTCCCTGATGGTAATCTCAACCCCGATTCCACTGAAACTGCCCTTGGTTTCCTCCTGCAGTTCTTTAAAATCATCGGGCCGCAGGTAGGAAGAATGGGGGTCAAGTGAGGTCAGCATACCGTTGATTGCCCCGATCATTACTGCATTGGTGTCAATCTTGTCGACGTAATGCTGCTGCAGCAGGGTGAGGACATTGGCAAAAGTTTCAAGATCTTTATAGGTCTGCTGTCGTTCATCGAGATCTTCTGCGTGCAGGGAAAACGGAAGGATAAAAAACAGGACAACAAGGGTAAGTAAAAGTTTTTTCATGGGCTGTCTTTGGAAGAGGAGTGGACGCATTTCTGTAAGAACTGAGAAAAAAGGCTGCAGGTTATTAGAGGTAAATTGTTCTTTTTTACATTGAGCCCCAACGCTTTTCTGATTTTTTTTATTCATGGGCAACAATTACCGGTATTATAGCAGGTTATACCGGCATTGAATAGTTTTAAATCGTGTAACTATTCAGGAGTACCTCATCTTCACTCATTTCGGCCTCCTCGAATAGCACAAGTATGCTTCAAAGACCTAAATAAGTAGGTAAGCGTAGACTCCGAATATGAGGCACTCCTGAACAGTTACATTCCCGGGTAAAGGCAAGTTTTTTGCGTCTACCTGAATAGTTACTAAATCGTGTACTTTGTTCGGGCTTATTCCGCCGGTGCCGTCTCCGGTTTGACTGGAGGAGCATTGCCGGGCATGGGCGGGAGGACAGGCAGGGGAAGTGGTATCTGTTTAGGGTAGTAGTTCTGTTGCAGCCAGGGCAGTGGGTCCAGCGGTTCCGACCCATGCCGTATCTCAAAATATAATCCTTTGGAAAACAGAGTTGCGATATCGCCTGTTGTACCTATCTGCCTACGAGGTTGCACCTGATCTCCCTCAACAACTGAAATAGTATCGAGACGGGCTGTGATCGTGTAGTACTGCAGGCCGTGATCGAGAATCACCATATTGCCATAGCCCTGTTTGTAACCGGCAAAAATAACCTTGCCGCCATAAATGGAGTAGACCGGTTCGCCCTCGGCGGTTTCAATGGCTATCCCGTTGCTGGGGCCGTTGTCGAGTTGGTCTTTAAAGTAAACGGTCAGGTTGCCGATAGCCGGTCCGGCCATCTTTCCCTTGTTGATGACAAAGCCGCGAACCCGGTTCTCTTCTTTCTGCTTGAGTTCGGTCAGGGTCTTGGTCAGGGCGAGTTCAGCCCGCTGCATTTCACGGACGGCCTGTTCATACAGGCCTTTTTTGCTTCTAATCTGGGTCAGCAGTTGTTTTTTTTCATTTCGGATGTCATCCAGAGCCTGTTGTTCTTTCCCTGCCTGGACGATAAAGTCCTGCAGCAGGTTCTTCTCAAGTTCCTGGGCCTCCCTTGCAAGAGTCAACTGGACAATGGTGTCACGGTACATGTCAATGACCGATTGGTCATATTCCAGCAACTGTTTGAAGGAGTCATTGAAGAGCATGAGCTCGGGAAGACTTTTGTTGGAAAACGTCACGTTGAGAAAGCCGGTTTTTCCCATCAGGTAGAAGGATCGTAACCGTTTTTCAAGGTGGTGGCGGACATTTTCTTTAACAAGTTCGGCCTGCTGCTGGTCCTGTTCCTTAAGGGCAAGGAGTTCTTCCTGGGTTTGCAGGCGTTTTCTCAGGGTAACCAGTTTTTGTTTCTGTTTGGCAATTTCTTCGTCGATCTGTTTGAGATCATCAAGAAGACTTACCTCCTTTTCGCCGCTTTTTCGTATCTTATCGAGGTGGATTCGAATCTCCTGGCGCAGCTTGCCGATGTTTATTTTATGGCGCTTGAGAGGGACGGCCTGATCCTGAGCGGCTGCCGGAGGCGGTATTGAAAATGAACATGCCAGGGCTGGCAGGAGAAGGCAGTATACAAAAATATGCCGGGAAAACGGCTGCAAACTCATACCTGTACAATCTTCCTGGTTGAAGAAAAGCTGCCGGCGGCACAGAGCAGGGTGGAGAGCCCGATAATCGTGCCGATGATCGGTAGTGGAAAAAAGGTAAAGGGAAAGATGCCGAACATGGCGGAGCCGGTAAACTGCAGCTCTATCCAGTTAAACAGGATATAGAGTGCGGCCAGTCCGCAGGCTGAGCCCATCAATCCCTGAAGACCGCCTTCAAGAAAATACGGCATGCGGATATAGGTGCCCGAGGCTCCAAGCAATCGGAGGAGTTCCAGTTCTTCCGCCCTTGAAACCAGGGTCAGGCGGATGGTATGGGCGACGGTGAAGGTGGTCGTCATGATCAACAGCGTTCCGGAGAGGATAACGACAATCCGCATGAGCTGGACAAAGGAATAAAAACGCTCGATCCATTCCCGCCCGTACTGCACCTTGAGTACTCCGGGCAGGGTCTGGAGGTAGTCGGAAAAACGTTTGATTCGGGTTAAGCTGTCCAGCGACCGAACCGGATAGACTTCTATCGAAGGCGGGAGGAAGTCTTGGGGCATGTCGGTCAGGACGTCACGATCGGTGCCCAGTTGTTTTTTGAAGCGCTGGTAGGCCTCTTTACTGCTGACAAAAACAATCTTGTCGACGGCATCGAATTTGAGGATTTTCCGGCGGTACTCTTCCTGCAGGGCCGGAACCGGTTCTTCATCAAGGTAGGCTATCAGGCGGAGATCATCGCCGAGTTGTTTGCCGACATTGAGCAGGTTTGTATAAATAAGGGAGAAGAACGCAAAAATCAAAACCGACAGGGTGATGGTGACCAAGGTCAGGAACTGGGAATTCCAGGTCCGAAACAGGTTGCGAATGGTCTGGCCAAGGACGGCAAAGAGAAAATTCATTCTTGTTCTCCTGTTGTGCCGTGATTCTCTTTTGTATCGACAATTCGTCCGTCCTTCAACTCAAGGACCCGGTAGTCGGTGTCGGCGTAGATACTGGAATCATGGGTGGCAATCAGGATGGTTGCCCCCCGGCGTCGGTGCTCATCAAACAGTTCCATGACCCGGCAGGTAGATTCGGCATCCAGGTTGCCGGTTGGTTCATCGGCCAGGATAAGATCAGGATTATTGGCCAGGGCCCTGGCTATAGAAACTCGTTGCTGCTCACCTCGAGAAAGGTCGGCAGTCCTGGCATGCACTTTGGATTTCAGACCGAGCCGGTCAAGCAGGGTTTTGGTCTGCCTGCGGATAAATGATTTCTTTTGATAGGTGACCTCCATGGCCAGGGCAATGTTACGGGCCACTGTCCGCTCAGGCAGTAGTTTGAAATCCTGATAAGCCATGCCGATCCTGCGCCGCAATTGCTGTATTTTATGACGGGAAAGTTTGCCCAGATCCATGCCGTCGATTTCGACCAGTCCCTTGTCCGGCAGCTCAATTTTGCAGAGCAGGCGGAGCAGGGTGGTCTTTCCGGCGCCGCTTTTTCCGGTCAGAAAAAGCATTTCGCCCCGGGAAACGCTCAAAGAAACCTCAGTCAGGGCTTCAATATCCGGCGGATAGAATCTGCCGACTTTGATCAGTTCGACCATTACCCTGTTTTCTCGGCGTGACTCGGTCATAGCTGCTGCTTATGCAAAGATGCGGTCAAAGATGGCAAAAGACTGTTCAAGGACTTTTGAATTTTCAGGGAGCTGCAGGTAGGACGCTCCGCTGAGTTCCTGGTTGATCAGTTCATCACTCGAAGAGATTATGCCGGCCAGGGGCATGTCCGCAGCCTCGGCAACGGCCTGGTCGATTTTTTCCTGCAGGGCGGGTGGAACCGGGTCAGGTGCCCGGTTGACAATAAGATGGCGCTCTTTGACGTCAAGCTGCAGCGGGCCGGTAATGTCGGCAATCCTGCGGGCGGTAAGAATTCCTCGGGCCGATGGATCCGAGATAATGAGCAGATAGTCGATCGTGGTCAGGTTCATCCGGCTCAAATGCTCCATGCCAGCCTCATTATCGACAATGATATATTTGTAATTTTCCGCAAGTTTATCCATGGTCATGGCCAGGTACTGGTTGGCCGCGCAGTAGCAGCCCGGGCCGTCGGGCTGGCCCATGACCATCAGGTCAAAGCCGGATTCCTCGATCAGGGACTGGTGGATTTTCATCTCCATAAACTGATCACGGCTCATTCCGGAGGGAATCTCGCCTTTAATTTCCTTGCGGATTTCACCAAGTGTGGCGGTAATCTCAAGATCAAGCAGTTCATTGAGATTGGCGTTGGCATCGGCATCAACGGCCAGTACCGGGGTCATTTTCCGTTGAATAAGATAGTTGAGGAGCAGGGCGGAGGTTGTTGTTTTTCCGGTGCCGCCCTTTCCGGCCATGGCGATTACTTTGGTCATCGTTGCCATCCTCCCAAATTATTTAATTCAGGCTATTAAAAGAAGAAAAATTGGTAACTGTTCAGGAACACACCTAAACCATTACGGCCGGTGGTGTTGTCGAATAAGTGTACTCTCCTGAAGAGTTACGAAAAATAAAAAAAATATGTAAACCTATTCTATTTACTCTAAAAAATACAGTTTTCCAAGGGAAACCGTCAGCCTGGAGAAGGGGGGCGACAGGCCTGCAGGTGCATTTCTACTGGACGAGCGACAGGTTGTGCCTTAAAGTCTCCGAGGTCCATCCCTATTGTCCGTAAAAGAGGAAAAAAATGACCTATAAAGCTGCTCTGTTCGACCTTGATGGAACCCTGCTTGATACCCTGGAAGATCTTGCCGATTCCGCAAATCATGCACTTGTTGAAATGCAGCTGCCCGTGCATCCTGTTGATGCCTACAGGTATTTTGTCGGTGACGGGATGATGACCCTGATTGAGCGTATTGTCCCTGATGACAGACGGGAACCGCAGACCATCATGGCAACTGCCGAGGCCTTCAGACGCCATTATACCAAGAACTGGGATGTGAAAACCAGACCCTATGCCGGTATCGGGGAAATGCTGACAGCCCTGGTTGATGCCGGGCTGCAGCTGGCGATCCTTTCCAATAAACCGCAGGACTTTACCGAGCTCTGTGTCGCGCGGCTGCTTGGAGATTTTTCATTTGCTCCGGTGCTCGGTCAACGTGAGGGCATACCGAAAAAACCGGATCCGGCCGGGGCCTTTGAAGCTGCCGAAATCCTGAATGTTGCACCGGAGCAGTTTCTGTATCTGGGTGACACTTCCATTGACATGCACACCGCAGGCCGGGCAGGTATGTGTGCGGTTGGTGTTCTGTGGGGATTGCGGACCGAGCAGGAACTGCGCGATTCCGGGGCCGATCATTTGCTCCAGGCCCCTGTCGATGTACTTGATTTACTGTAATAAGCAGACATAACCGCTTCGCCTCATTGAATTATGAATTATACAAATTTGAAATTTTAAACCTGATATCTGAACTCGGAATTATATGAATCTCGTTTTTTTTACCTATGCCGGTCCGCCATTAATCGGAGCCTTTATCGGCTACCTGACCAATAAGATCGCCATTCGCATGCTGTTTCGGCCCCTGAAACCATGGCATGTGCTGGGCATTCGTGTACCCATGACGCCCGGGGTGATCCCGTCGAAACGGCATGACCTTGCCGTAAATATGGGAATCATGGTCGGCGAACATCTACTGACGGCCCGTGATATCGGAACCGCCCTTTCCATGGAACCATTCCAGGAACACCTGCATTCCCTTATCGACACCAGGGTCGGCGAAGTTCTGGATAGTGACCTGGGCCCGGTTCTTGACATAGTTCCCAAAAGATTCCGGGCCTATGCCAAGGTCGGTCTGCGTACCCTGAAATATCAGATGAAAGAGGGGGTTCGCAGCTATCTGCACAGCGAGACCTTTGCCGGAGTTTTTGAAGATGTTTTGACGCACCAGCTGGAACAGTACGGCGGACAGGAACTCAACGCTCTTGTTTCAACGGAGCAGCGACAACAGGCCTATGGAATCATAGATGATTTTTTACAAGGGCTTCTGGAGGGGCCGGGCGTTGAAGACTGGCTGACCGGCTATCTCGGCCAAAGGCTCCATGGAGCAGCCCAAAGTGGAAAAAACGTCAGCGATCTGCTGCCGGAGCCGTTTATTGACTTTATTCAGACAACTTTAAAAAATCAGACCCCTGAGCTTCTGCATGGCCTTGCCGGTCTACTTGCCGAACCCCGGGTTCGTGACAAAATCATTGGTGCTGTTCTTGGTGGAATCGAACAATTTTTAAGTACCCTTGGGCCAATGGCTGCCATGGCCAAAGGGTTTATCGACATGGACTCTCTGGATGGAAAGATCAGGGAATATCTTGTTGCCCATGAAGATGAACTGGAACAGTGGCTGCAGAGTCCGGAGGTGCAGGAACGGTTTGTCGCTGTGCTGCAGGAGCAGGTCAATAAATTCATACAGACCCCGGTTGCCGAACTTCTCGACCGGCTTGAAGACGGGCAGCTTGAAGATATCTGCCGTTCTTTGTCGGTGCAGCTGCTCGGCGCTTTGAGAACCAGGGGGACTGTTGAAACCCTGTCGTTATTGTTTCGTCAAAGCCTTGAGGACATGCTGGAACAGGGGCATCGATCGATGGCTGATATCGCAGGCCAACTGTTTCCCGGTGAGAACGGGCAGCAGATGCAGACAACAGTGCACAGAGAATTGCTGGCACTGTTTCGTTCCGAGGGCAGCAGCAGGATGATAGGCCGGATGATCGACTCGATGATCGACTCTCTGGCCCGGCATCCTGTCGGCATCCTGGCCCGCCTGATGCCGGCGGGTGTGCGGAGCGGCATCACCGATTATATCGTCCTGACCGCAAATAGAATGCTGCTGAAGGAGGTCCCGGGACTGGTTCGGTCGCTTAATATCAGTCAATTGGTGACCGACAAGGTGGACTCGCTTGATTTATTGAAACTTGAAGAACTGCTTCTCTCCATCATGGAAGAGCAGTTTAAGTATATTAACCTGTTCGGCGCCCTGCTCGGATTCTGTATCGGCCTGCTTAACCTTGTGCTTCTTCAGTTTATCTGAAAATCGAATTACGCAGTATTTCTGTAACTTCTCAATAACCGAGGTAATGACAAAACGTGTAGGTTGGGTTGAGGAACGAGACTCCAACCTACTTTTTACAACTTTACACCACTATTTATTGAGAAACTACGTATTTCTAACGCAAGTTGTTGATTTTCAGTGTTTGTTGTGCCGTCCAGCCATGCTGGTTTATCCGAAAATCGCCCACGAAGTGATACCGCATCAGGCTATTTTCATCCTTGGTTGTGGCTGTGACGTTAAAAATCCTGGTCCAGCCATGCTGGTTTATCCGAAAATCGCCCATGAAGTGATACCGCATCAGGCTATTTTCATCCTTGGTTGTGACGTTAAAATCCCGGAGTCTGCGCTTCGCTCCGCTACCTGGTCCAGCCATGCTGGTTTATCCGAAAATCGCCCACGAAGTGATGCCGATCCGGGCTATTTTCATAGTTTGTTGTGGCTGTGACCTGTACAATCTGGTCCAGCCATGCTGGTTTATCTGAAAATAGCCCACGAAGTGATCAATGGTCGTTTTCCAATACAAGAGGCCTATCCCTGTCGTCATCTATATAGGTATTTCCTATTTGCATTATCGTGACATGTGCGATATGTGTTGTTTTTGTTTTGATTTTAAATCGAATCCATTAGGGGGAAGGATGATTTTCTGATAATTCCATGTTGCACCGGCCTCATCAACAAGAAAACGCCTCGATGGAATTGAAAACGACAGGTACTGGCGGGCAGCAAAATGCGATACTGAAGAAGTATAAGACAGTATTTTTTTCCAGTAGAACAGGGAGGCCGATGCCTAAGTGCGGAGAGGAGACGTATAGAGAAGTGAGGAGGAATATTACCCCCGGGGATCAAGGAAAAACCGGTGATGGTCAGGGGCCTATTCCCTATATGCCGCTTCGGGAAAAGCTTAAAAGTCACGTCAAGAATTGTACCGAATGTGGGCTTTGCGTGAAAGAATGCGCCTTTTTACAAAAATACGGGACACCCGGAAAAATTGCCGCAGGCTTCCGGATAGAGACCATTTCTCTTGCATTTGAGTGCAGCCTTTGCGGCTTATGCACCGCTGTATGCCCTCCGAAAACAGGTCTGGATCCGGCGGCACTTTTTCTTGAAATGCGCCGGGAAGCGGTTGCCCGTGGGGGACAGGACTTTTCTGATTACGGCGTTATTTTAAACTATGAGAAACGCGGAACGTCCAGTCGTTATTCCTACTATGCTTTGCCTGAAAACTGCAATACCGTATTGTTTCCCGGCTGTACTCTTCCGGGGACCAGACCGGATAAAGTCAAGGCTCTCTTTGCTCATCTACAACAGACAATACCAGATCTCGGCATAGTCTTAGACTGTTGCAGCAAACCCTCACATGATCTTGGCAGAGAACATCATTTTCATGCCATGTTCAACGAAATGAAAGAATATCTGGAGACACATGGAGTACGAAATATTCTGGTAGCCTGCCCTAACTGTTATCGGGTTTTTAGCCAATATGGTGACCCCCTTAATGTCAAAACCATATATGAACATCTAACGGAAACATCTTTGCCTGCAACAGCAAATATTTCTGCCAATGTCACTGTTCATGACCCTTGCGGTACCAGGAATGATGTTCATATTCACGCTGCTATCCGCCGAATCGCTGCGGAAAAATCGCTAAAAATAATAGAAATGAAACATCATGGCCCCAAAACTCTTTGCTGTGGAGAGGGTGGCTCAGTGGGTTGTGTCAATTCCGACTTTGCAAAAGGCTGGGGAGTGCATCGAAAAGAAGAAGCCGGTGGGGTCGGAATATTAACCTACTGTGCGGGGTGCGTCAATTTTCTAGAAGGCGTCAAGCCAACCATGCATGTCCTGGACCTGCTCTTTGATCCTGAAGTAACGCTCGCTGGTCAGGCAAAAACTTCCAAAGCTCCCTGGACATATCTCAATCGTCTGCGCCTTAAGAATCATTTTAAAAAGAATATCAATGCAACCACTTGCCGTGTAAGAACTTTTACTGGAGAAGACGGGGCGGAAAGAGGAATGTTGCAGCGAATTGTTCTACTGGTCGCCCTGATTGCCGTGTTGTCTGCCGTTCACCTGAGCGGAGCGACGCAATTCCTTGAACAGGAGAATCAGGGGGCTTTTGTTGAAGGGTATTGACTACAGTATCAGGTCTGCGCTTAAAAAAAAGGCGTGATACTGCTTATTTTGCTGGCTGTGGCGGTGGTGGTAACACTACTTGTGTATAAATACTTCTATTATCTTGATGCCTATTATTATACCGGTGGATTTTACTGGCTGTTCAACGTCAATAATCTGCAAACGGCCAACGTCGCAATATTCACTGAATTCTTCAGCCCCATGAGTATTACCAGCGAAGCCTTACCGCAGATAATCCTCTCTAACCTTATTCAAAATTATTACCTGCCTTTCACAAAACCGATATTGGTTGCCGCCGTCACCGGCGCCTTTGGTCCGGGTCTTGGTTCCCTGTTCAGTTTCCTCGGGTTTTTCGTGGTCGGCTTGCTCTCTTACGGGCTGGGTTCATTCTTCTTCGGTGATATCCTGCCGTATATAAAACAGGGCGGACTTGAGCATTATCGAAAGATTATTATCCGTCCGGCAGCGATCATCTTTCCATTATTATTTGCCCTCCCTTTGATTCCTGTTTCCGTAGTCGCCATCGGCGGCGCGGCACTGAAAATTTCTTTCCGGGAAACAATTCTATTTATGTTGCCGGGGCTTACATTACGGCTTTTTTGGCTTATGACATCTCAGCCGTTTCAATAAACCAGCATGGCTGGACCAGGTAGCGGAGCGAAGCGCAGACTCCGGGATTTTAACGTCACAGCCACAACAGATAGCGTAGACTTCGAAGGATGAAAATAGCCTGATGCGGTATCACTTCGTGGGTTATTTTCGGATAAAAACTGATACAATCAAAAAGGAGAACAATATGGCACCCATGAAACAACAGCAACAGACTCGTCTGACCAGGGTAATTGTGGGACTTGCGGTTACCGGACTTTTGACTGGTGCCGTCATAGGGTTTGACCCAATATTCGCCCAGCAGGTAACGGCGGGGACGGTTGAACAGGTACTGGTACGAACCGTCAATGGCGATAGACACAAAATGATAGTGGATTCTGGTGCAAAAGAGGTGCGAATTACAGCCACGGTGACTAAGGATTGCTCAAAACCAGGTGTGTGCGATTTTGGTAGACGGTTTCAGGCTTTTTTCGGAATGAAAGGCGGTAAGATGGAAAAATATTTTGTGTTTACTACAGATGTTCCACGCTCCGAGATCAATAAAGCCCTGCTGGAGCTTGGTGTTGCCTCACGCAACCAGATTCCAATGGAGGAAGTAGAAAAACGACGGGGGTTGAGTCGTTACACCAAGAAAGATGATTATCTGCAGGGAGATCCGATCATCGTAACGGTAACCTACAAAAAAGACGGTAAAAAGGTACGGGTAGCTCTTGAGGATCTTATTGAAGAACGAATAAATGTAGATGGCCAGGAGGTCTTTAAACCCTATACTCCGCATTTTGTTTACCATGGCACCGGAGAGGCAATTCATTTTCCTTCCGGCTGCATTGTCTGTCCATCAGACTGTAATGGTGGCATTATCACCGACAATAGTGTGCCTTTAAAACATACGGTAAATTATTACAGGGTGAACTGGAGTAAAATGCCCCCGGTAGGTACAGAAGTTGAAATGGTATTGAAGTCGATTTTGTAGTTTGGTGTTCACGGGAAATAATGGGCATGGTTTGTTTTCAATTCCACTTGCCGATACGATGCCATAGGCCGAAAAAGTGCAACACGAAAAACAGTTTCACTACTCTGTGCCCCTCTCAGATACCGAGGCTGACCCCGACTCTAAGCGCACTTTCCACCCACGGATGATCAGGGGGCACTGTTTTTCGTTGTTTAACTATGTTTTCCAGCGGTACAAGTTCAGTGGCCCCGTCCCGCAGGGCAACCATAACCCCGAAATGACCCTCACGGATGGCGCAGGTACAAGCCGACCCGAGCTGAGTGGCTATCACCCGATCAAAGGCGGATGGGGTGCCGCCCCGCTGCAGGTGGCCTAGAATTGTAAGTCGTGATTCCAGGCCGGTCAGCTCTTCAAGCTGAGCCGAAAGCCTCAGGGTATTATTTTTATGGTAAGCAGAAAATCGATCCAGCTCCTTGCCGGCTTTACGCAATTCTTTGGCATCCTTTTTCTTTTTTGCCTTGTCTTTCTTCCCTTTCAACAGTTGGTATTTTTTCAGGTCCTGGATTGAAAGTGCTCCTTCCGCCACAGTAACAATAGAAAAGTTTTTTCCACGATGCAGGCGACTGCGAATAGCTTCGGCAACCAGGTTGACGTCATAGGGAAGCTCGGGAATGAGAATGACATCAGCCCCGCTGGCAAGGCCGGCACCGAGGGCAAGCCAGCCGGTGTTGTGGCCCATAACTTCAACCACGATAATTCTATGGTGGCTGTGCGCAGTTGAGTGCAGCCGGTCAATGGCGGCTGTGGCGATTTCCATAGCGGTATTAAAGCCAAAGGTAACATCCGTACCGACAACATCATTATCAATTGTTTTGGGCAGGGTGATGATGTTCATGCCCTTGCCGGCCAGACGAAAGGCGTTTTTCTGGGTGCCGCCACCACCAATACAGACAAGGGCATCGAGGTGATGACGATGGTAATTGTCCAGCATAACGTCGGTCATATCCATGAGTTGATTGCCGATCGGCATCCGGTGTGGTTTGTCACGGCTTGTTCCAAGGATTGTGCCGCCAAGAGTCAGGAGGTTGGAAAGGATTTCGCCTTCAAGACGAATACTCCTGTTTTCCATGAGGCCCCGGAAACCATCCCGGAAGCCGATAACCCTGATGTTTTGTCGATCATCCTGCTCCGATACCGCGCTCTTGCCAATTGCTCTGATGGCTGCATTCAGGCCCGGGCTGTCTCCTCCGGCTGTCAATACGCCTATATGCTTGGTCATCCCTTGCTCCCTGTTGCCAGATTTTCTGAAAGTTATTTTCCCTTCTTTTTGGTAAAACCACCTTTCTTGGTCTTTTTTTTCAATTCTAGATCTTTAATCAGTGATTTGAAATCAACGGTATTTTCATGCAGAGCCGCAAAACAGGTAACAATAACGGCTATAGTGTTGGGTACCATGCCTTTTTTTTTATACGACTGGATGTTTTTATCACTCACCTTGATCAGATCACAGAACCTGGGGAGAGACATGTCAATATCAAGAAGGCGTTTTTTGAATTCTATAAAGGTCATAACAAATCTCTTTTGTCCGTGCCTTGGGAATCAAGACTGGAAATTATTTACCTGGAAATCAAGGAGCCTGCCCGGCAAGGTTCGGGCGCAAATGCATTTTCAGCCCACCCGGCAACCATGAAACGTTTTCATTCCTGGATTAAAGGGTAGCCCAATCGAATAAGTTTTACAAATATATGCTATATAATATTTCTAAATACCATAAAATTTCTTGACCAGCAGGAGGATTTTGTATACATATGCCATATAATATTGCTTTTGGTTGAAAAGGCAATGCGGCTCAATCCATATAATTTATTCTGGAGGACACCATGGCAAAGAAAAAAGATAAAAAGAAAGATGACAAAAAAAGGCTTGTAAGAAAAAAGAGTGCAAGGCCAAGGACGTGAAAAAAGCGAAAAAGAAGGACAAGAAAAAAAATAAAAAAAAGAAAAAGTAAACTTTTTTCGAAGTGCCGTACAGGTCATTTGATCTGTACGGTATGTGTTCATTCTGCTGCAAATATATTTATCTTCCTGATTTTGTATTATTATTCTGTTTGGCACTCCTTTTTAATTTAAGCTCAATAGAAACCATCACCTCTGGATCGGGGGCGAAATCAAGGTTCCGCCGCCGGCCGTGAGGTCTGAGCGGCCGTAAAATCACGTTTCATTAACTGCAAGGGGATATTTGGCAGGAGGTTGTCGGCAGATACTCTCTTGCTGGTTGCGGTGATGTTCAAGGGTTTCTCTGTGGGGTCGGAAGGCTCCGGTTTTCTTATTCAAGCCTTGAAGTAGAAAACGAGGATCGTTGTACAATGTGCTGATCAGGCCGGATTTGTTGTGGTTGATGAGCAGGCGGATGGGAACATCAGGTAAATTGAGCATCTCATAATCCGTCACGGCATCACCGGCAATGATAACCGGTGTGGCGTCGATAAACTCCCTGATTATTTTGACTTTACCCTCGCGGTAGGTGACGGGATAACCGGCCGGCAAACTTGTACTTAAGCGATTACTGCCATCAAGTTGGACCCGTATCCCATAGATATTATCAGGGGTTACTGGAAAACCGAGGTATTTCACAGCCGCCTCGACAACCCACTCCGTACTTGCTGAGATAATGCAGCACCTGATACCACAGCGTTTCACCTGTTCCATGAGATCAATAATTTCGTGTTGAACTCGCATCCCTGTTGCGTGCCGTACTTCTATGACCCCGATGGATTGGCAAGATGTTATCCTCAGGATATCGGTGGCAACGGGTTCCTGAACTGCTGCCGACAGCGCCTGCCGGGTTAAATTTTTTACTTCATCCGTTGAGTAACCGGCAAGAAGTCTGGCCATGAGTGGCAGGGTATACCATGGTCCCAGCTCACTATGCTTGCGGGCTTTTACACAATACCATAAAAAAAGATGCTTGAATTCGACGTGTTCAGGTAGGTGTATAACCAGGTGTGGTTGCTTCGCTTTGATGAATGGCCACAGTTTTTCATATAATACCAGAATGCGATTTTTTATGAGTTTCAGGGGTCTTCCGCTGATCTTTATCTGGCTATCGGGGAAGAGTCCTGCAAGTTGCTCAGGCGGCAGCTGAAAATGGAGGCCGTCAAGCTGAAACTGCAACACCGCCTTACCAACATCGTGATACGTACACGTGTTATCGAAGTCAAATACTGCTGCCATGGAAGTAGTTCCCTGGTGGCCATGCAGATATTCAAGCCAGAAATTGAGAATACGATAATTGGAAGGAGACCAGCTCTGCGGCTGGAGCTTCGGGACCGGTTGCTGGTGGTAGTTGGGAGGGCGGGAGAGGCCGGCTTTTTCCGGAGGCTGGGTTGACTGTTTATTCCGATAGTTGGAATAAAGCTTTGGCATGCATACTCCCGGGGAGTTTATGGCGTCGTGAATGTTTAGAAGCCGAGTTCCAGGCTTCAATGAGTAATTTTGCATTGGCAGGGACTTTGTTGGTTTTTAGTGATCGAAAAAAAAGATTCTACCGTGACAAGCGGGCAGATGAGGAGGAACCGATACATGTATATCATAGCGAACCTGATTAAAATAAATTGAAATGAATCATAATATTATATTAGGCTTGATGTGTTATGTTTCCATTTGGAGCGGATTATTTTTTTGTTAAAAGGAGTGATATCTTTGATCATATCTTCTTGATCATATCTTCTTGATCAGGTCGGGAAGAAGCGTTGTCTGAAGGCATCGATCTGATGAATGTGTCGGCAATTGAAAGATTTTCATATTGGCGAAAAAGGGAGGTAGAGTATGATAAGATAATATATGTTTAGTGCAAAAAAAAACACATGAAAATACTCGTATTAAATTCCGGTTCATCATCGCTCAAATTCCAGCTCTTTGAGCTGCCGGATCTGACTGTAATTGCGTCAGGTCTGATAGAGCGGATCGGCGGTGAATACAGTTCCGTTCGACTCACATTTTGTGATTCCGCAGGCGCAGAACAGGTCATTAAAAAAAATATGGTTGTTCCCGAACATAGACCGGCCATTGCAATAATGAGTGAGCTGTTACTCGAAAGCGGGGCCATGGCCAATGTCCAGGAACTGGCAGGCATCGGTCATCGTGTCGTACACGGTGGAGAGTTTTTTCATGAACCAACCCTTATTGACCGCGCGGTAATGGAGGCCATTGAGGAGTTGGTTCCACTGGCTCCCCTGCATAATCCGGCCAACCTTATTGGGATACGTGTGGCAATGGAACATGCGCCCACCGTTCCCCAGGTCGCGGTTTTTGACACCGCTTTTCACCAGTCCATTCCGGAACACGGGTATCTCTACGCGCTTCCCTACACGTTGTATGAACAGCATAAGGTCCGACGCTACGGCTTTCACGGCACCTCCCATGATTATGTGGCAAAACAGGCTGCAGAACATCTTGGAATGGTTCTTGGTGAGCTCAACATCATCAGTCTGCATCTGGGCAACGGGGCCAGTGCCGCAGCTATTCAAGGCGGGCAGTGTATTGACACCTCCATGGGACTTACACCACTGGAGGGACTGATCATGGGTACCCGCAGTGGTGATCTTGATCCGGCCATCCTCTTTTATCTGGCCCGGGAAACCGGCATGACCATTGATGAACTTGATGACATGCTCAATAAGAAGAGCGGGCTCAAAGGAATCTGCGGCGAGAATGATATGCGGACGATCACCGAACTTGCCGAACAGGGAAATCATCAGGCCCGGCTTGCCCTGACCATGTTCTGCTATCGGTTGAAAAAATATATCGGCGCCTATATTGCTGCCCTTGGCGGGGTGGACTGTATTGTGTTCACCGGTGGAATAGGTGAGAACTCGGCCATTGTCAGACAGCTGAGCTGCCAGGGGCTTGAACGACTGGGTATTGGTCTTGATGTGGAAAATAATGCGTTCCGACAAGAAGGAATTCTGGAAGTTCAGGGTGCGGATAGTCCAGTAAAAATTCTTGTGGTGCCGACTGATGAGGAACTTGAAATTGCAACCCAGACCCTGCAGGTGATACAAAACTTATAGGCAAATCGCGGTGTTGACTTTTTACGAGTCCATCTTGGAGATGTTGCCGAAAATAAGTGCAGGGCATAAGTGCTTATGCCGTCTACAAGAATGGTGCTGCCATGGAAAATTTGAGGTGCGCCGATGGATGATCAAAGAGGCGCCTTGGCAGGGCCGGAGGGGAATGTTCGCTAAAAAAATCTATGCGGGGTTGTTGAAAAGTTGAACTTGGGGGCACCTTAAAAAAATTTATAAAGTGCCCTTGCTTGGGTTGTCGCCAGTTAATTACTGGGCAACAACGTTTTCCGCAGCCGGTCCTTTGGCGCCGTCAACGACATCAAAGGTGACCCGCTGGCCTTCCTGCAGGCTCTTAAAGCCTTCTGCCTGAATGGCTGAATGATGAACAAAAACATCCTGTCCGCCATCCTGCTCAATAAAGCCGAAACCTTTCGAATCATTAAACCACTTTACTGTTCCTTCTGCCATGGTAATACTCCTTACTTGCGGTTCCATTTTGAAACCATTGTTGAACAAAACCGAATTCCTATAAGTGAAACCCGGTGTGCAGCCTGATGGCTCAGGCTGCGGTTTATCGTTATTTTACTGCAGTTGACCGATTGCGATCAAACGATGACCGTCGATCGGATTTGCTTTTTCTCTTCTGGGCCGATACCGGTTTGCGGCGCGTATTTCCAGTTCTGCCGCTTTTGTTGCGTACGGCAGGGTGTGAAGAAGGGACCTCTTTACCATAATCAAAGTCGGCCACGGTTTCGCGGCGGATTTTTTTCCCAAGGGTACGTTCTACCACCTGGATTATCTTACCGTCCTCCGAGGTGACAAAGGTAAAGGCCTCGCCGGTTTTTTCAGCCCTGCCGGTACGCCCGGTTCTGTGGGTGTAGGCTTCAACGGTGTCTGGAATGTCATAGTTGACGACATGGGAGATGCCGGAGACGTCTATACCCCGTGCAGCAATGTCGGTTGCAACCAAAATGTTGAATTTTCCGGCCTTGAAACCTTCCATGGCCAGTTTTCTCTGGTTCTGTGACATGTTGCCCTGTAGCGAAGTCGCTCTGAAACCGGCCTTTCCAAGCTGTCGGGCCAGATTTTTTGCCTTATGTTTAGTACGGGTGAACACCAGGGTTGTGGACATGTCCTTTTCATGGAGAATATTTTTCAGCAGGGCTGTTTTTCTGCTCTGGTTTACCTGAAAGAGGACATGGCTGATTGTTGCGGCTGGTTTTTCGTGATCAACCTGAACCGTTACATGGTCAGACAGAATGTCTTCGGCAAGATGCCTGATTTCTCCGGGCATGGTGGCGGAAAAAACCATGGACTGTCTTTTCTTTGGTACATGTTTGAGGATGCGTCGGATGTCGGGTAGAAAACCCTTATCAAACATCTGGTCCGCCTCGTCAAGGATCAGGACTTCGATATTGCTAAGGTCAATCGTTTTACTGTTGATATGGTCGAGCAGCCGTCCTGGACAAGCGACAACAATCTCAACGCCGCTGTTCATCTTTTTTATCTGGCCGACTTTACTCACTCCGCCGTAAATTGAACAACTGTGCAGCCCGGTTTTACCTGCCAGCAGCGCTATGTTTTCATGGATCTGTTCAGCCAGTTCCCTGGTCGGGGTAAGGATGAGTGCTTTGATTTGTTTTCTCGGGCCCTGTTGCAGTCTCTGCAGGGTGGGCAGGACAAAGGCCGCGGTTTTTCCGGTTCCAGTCTGGGCAAGACCAAGCAGGTCCTTGCCTTGAAGCAGGTGCGGTATGGATTGTACCTGAATGGGAGTGGGTACGGTGTATCCGGCGTCCTTCACGGTAGTGACTATGGCCGGGTGAAAATTAAATTGTTCGAAATTCATGTAACTCCTTAGTTAGACTCAATTGAGTACGTATCTTGCTGACCAGGATTCTGTTTGATGAGAAAGCGATGATCAGGAAAAACTCTCTGTTGGTGTTTGTCAGTAATTTAAAAAGATAAAAGTTGTAAGGGGAGGGAACTGTCGACTTTGTTCTTAAACAAAATAAAAAGAGGTGTCGATCAGTTCTGTCTCGGTAATGTTATAAGGGAAGGTTGCTGATTAAAAGTCCCATGCTGTTTTCCATACTCAGTGATCAGCAGAAACTCTAATGGTACCCAAGAATATTGGAATCACTATCGGAAACCGGAGTGATGTAAAAGAAGATGCTACGAATCAATTTTTCAATTAAAATATAAATATACAGCGTTTTAATATAAATGCAAGAATATAAAAAATAATAGTGTTTTATGACCATCAAGGTTGTCGGTGTCGTAGATAAGCGTAGACTTCGAAAAGCCTCGCCACCGACGGCGGAGCGGTTATAACTTTTTGTATTTCCGTACAGTGCAAATGGCATTTTTGCCTTTTTACGAGACCATCTAGATTCAGCAAAGCAAAGCATGACGGGAGGTACTCAAAGCCGAGATTAAATGTATTGTACAGTAGTCATCGTAAAAAAACGCCCTGAGTAGACCAGGGCGTTTGAATGGAAATATCGAGCAGTTTAATCAGTCGTTGTTCGTCTCGGGCCGGGCGGCAGAGTTCTTATGCAGTTCCACCCTGCGGTTTTTCGCGCGCCCTTCTGCTGTGGTGTTGTCGGCAACAGGTCCGGCCTGGCCATACCCTTTGGCGGTCAGTCTACCCGCGTCAACCCCTTGCTCAATCAGGTAGTTCATCACCGCTGTTGCCCGTTGCTCGGAAAGTTTCTGGTTCCGATTTGCGTCGCCTATATTATCAGTATATCCAGCAACTTCAAGTTCGACGCCACCATTATTTACCAGTATTCCGGCAACATTGTTCAGGCTCTGTTTCGCATTGTCGGTAAGGTTTGCAGTTCCAGGGGCAAAGGATATATCAGCCAGGACAATCTTTGCACCCTGTTCGCAGCCCAATTGGTCAACTGCGCTTCCCGGCGCAGAATCAGGACACAGGTCGACCCGGTCAACAATTCCATCCCTGTCAGTGTCTTTTTCACAACCAGTTGAGTCAACCGCTATTCCGGCGGACGTATCCGGACATTTATCATCCCTATCAGAGATCCCGTCATTATCGGTGTCCCTGGCCTGCAGGAGGAGCTGATCCCGTTCGTTCTGCAACGCCTTAATCTGCTTGTCAAGCGCACTGTTCTTTTGCTGTACCTTTGTCAGCTCCTGTTTGAGCCCTTCAACTTCTTTCGTTTTTTTTGTCAGTTCAGCCACTTCAGTCTGCAGCCGGGCAATGTCGTTTTTCTTACCCTCGAAGCTGGCTTTCAGGTCTGCGAGTTCTCCTGCCGCAGCACTGCTTTTGACCACTTGGACCGCTAGTTGCTCTTTTTCTCTACCCAGTATTTGAAGTTGCTGATTTGCCTCACCAAGGGCCTGCTCTTTTTCCTGGAGCAGTTGCCTGGTCTGTTCTGCGGTCTGGGCAGC
Organism: Deltaproteobacteria bacterium; assembly: GCA_024280455.1. GTDB lineage: Bacteria > Desulfobacterota > Desulfobulbia > Desulfobulbales > Desulfobulbaceae > DRLX01. The sequence goes on from JAJRQC010000056.1 coordinate 24,054, forward strand.
GCTTGCCAGTTCCTCTATCCGGTTGTTGGCGTTTTTGAGCTGCTCCTGAAGGGTCTGTTCCTGCTGCCTGCTTCCCGTTAAGGTCTCAGAGAGTTTGGCAATTTCAGATTGTAATTGCTGCACCTGTTTTTCGGCAGCCTGCCTGGCTGATTTGGCCTCTTCAAGTGCGGATTTGTCGGCCTTGGCCGCAGTTATTGCAGCCTCCAGCTCAGTGATTTTTGTTTCTGCGGTTGTCAGGGCAGCTGTTTTCTCCTGCAGGCTTGTGGTTATGGATTCAAGTTCCTGCACCCTGGGCTGGAGTTCCTGCAACTGCCGGCTTAATGCGGTCTTTTCTTCCTCCAGGCTTGTAATAGAAGCCTGTAGGGTTGCAACCTGCGGCTCAAGATCGGCTAGAGCAGCGGTCTTCTCCTGCAGTTCACTCTGCACGCTTTCTACGGCCTGAGCGGCAGCCTGAGCAGCTTCAAGCTGCTGGGTTAATGCTGTCTTTTCCTCTTCAACGGTCGTAACTGTTGCCTGTAATGTGGCAACCTGGGGCTGCAGCTCAGCAAGGGTTGCAGACTTTTCCTGTACTGCAACCTGCAGCGTATCAAGCTGTTGAGTTAATGCAGCCTTTTCCTCCTCCAGGGCGGTGACAGAGCTCTGGAGCTGGGCAACCTGTGGTTCAAGAGCTGCCAGCGCCGCTTCTTTTTCCTGCAGGGTTGCCTTGATGGTTTCGGTTTCCTGTACCACTGCCTGAGCAGCGACAACCTGCTCGTTTAATGTGGTCTTCTGCTCTGTAAGGGCGGTGATCTCCGAGGTAGCTTTCGTCAGTTGACTGGTGAGCTCTTCAAGGTTGGCCTGTAACTGGCTCATCTGCTGCTGGACTGACGCAAGCTCAGCCTCTTTGGTGGCAAGTGTTTCTTCGATGCTGCTTTTCCGGGCTTGAGCCTCTGCCAGTTCAGTCTGTCTCAGCTCAAGTTGGGCCCGAGTGTCGGCAAGAACGGTTTCCAGGCCTCCAATGGTTGTGTCGGCCTCTTCAATTCTGCCGTTGAGTGTTGCTATTTCGTTGTTCAGCACTTCCATTGACTCGGTCATGGAGGCAACGTTGCGGATCAGGTTCTGACGTTCGACAAGACCTTCTTCGTTTTCCTGCTGCAGGCTTGAACGTTCACCGCGCAGCTGGACAAGCTCTGTTTCCTTTGCTTCCAGCAGCGCAGACTGTTTTTTGAGTCGCTCCTGCAATGCGGCGGTTATTTCAGGTTGTTTTTCAAGATCTATTTTGAGCTGTGCAATCTCCTGTTCTGCCCGTGTAAGTTCGTCCTTCTTTTCGTCAAGCTGCTGTTCAAGGACGGCAATCCGGTTGGAGGAGGGAGCAAGCATTTTATCTTTTTCCTGACCATAGCGAAGCATGGCCTCTGCTTTAAGATCGGCTTTTTTCAAAGCATCCTTGGCAAGGACCAGCTGTGAGGAGGTGTCGGTCAACCGTGCCTTCAGACTGCCGATTTCATAAGTCTGCTGTTGTACTTCTTTACGCAGCTGTTCAAGGGCTTCTTCTTTTTCCTGAGCCTTGTTTTCACTCTCGGCCAGATTTTGCTCCGCTTCTGCAAGTGCCGTTTTCAGCTCCTGGACCGCTTGATTTGTTGCGGCCAGTTGAGCAGCGCACTCTTCTACCCGGTTAGTCAGAAGCATCATCCGCTCATTTGCTGTATTGGCCAGCTCTTTATTCTTTGATTCCAGGGCGAATGTGACCTCGTCAAGCTGCTGGTTGGCAGTTTTGAATTTCTGCAGCTCTGCAGCCAGCCTTTCATTTTCAGCGAGCAGTGCTTGTTTTTCTTTCAGTAGTGCTTCATTCTGCTGAGCCAGGGTCTCTTTCTTCTGAACAAGCTGCTGGTATTTTACGGCAACGGTATCCTGGCTGTTCAGGAACTGCTGAATGCGGGCATCACGATCAGCAAGTTCTTTTTGCATATTTTGCAGGGCGGTCTGTTGTTTAGCCAGGAACTCGTTCAGGTTATCATTCTCCCTGGTAAGCTGCTGGTACTTCTCGGCAATGATCTCCTGTCCTTCAATGAATTGCCTGATACGGGCATCGCTATCGACAAAATCTCCGGCAGGTGCCTCGCCGTCGGCCTTAAGCACCTTCTGTAACTGGCTGGTCAGGTTTTGGATTGTTTCATCCTTTAGTGGAATTTCTTTCTGCAGGGCAGCAATTTTTTCCACTGCGGCAATCTGGTCCTGAACAACTTGAGCCAGTTGTTTTTTAAGCGAAGCAAGCTCCCGGGTACTTGTCTCAAGTGCTGCTTCCTGTTTTTTCCATTCGGGTGATTTTTTTTCCTGCTGCTCCAGAGCGACACCATGGCCGGGTTCGGGAAGCGGATTATTTTTCTTGATGTTTGAATGGACAACCGCCAGGGAGATATAGATGATGATACCGATAACTGAGAGAATAATCGTACGTGGTTTCATGGTGCGCTTTAGAGAGTTAAGGTTGGGCTGAAAGCTATTAATAATTTTTTTATTCATGTTCTATTTATGTACAGGCTTAAATATCACGGTTGCAAGTGGAGGCAGCGTTAATTCCAGGGAATGGGACATGGTGTGGGCAGGTTGGCCGCAACTGACCAGCGTTCCGTTGATATGGAGTCCACTGCCGCCGTAGATTTCCTGATCCGAATTGATGATCTCCTGGTAGCGGCCGTTGGCCGGCACCCCGATGATGTAATGTTTACGGACTATTGGAGTGAAATTACAGATAATTACCATGAAATTGCCGGTATCTTTGGCGCAACGAATAAAGGATAATACGGAATTGTCGGAATCGTTAGCGTTTATCCAGCGAAAGCCACTCCAGTCAAAATCATTTTCATGCAGGGCCGGTTCACTGCGATAGACCAGGTTCAGGTCGCGGACAAACCGGTGCAACCCCTTGTGCAATGGGGCTTTCATGGCTTCCCATTCAAGACCCTTGTCGTGGTCCCATTCCTGCCATTGACCAAAATCATTGCCCATGAACAGGAGTTTCTTGCCGGAATATCCCCACATGAACCCATAATAGGCCCGCAGATTTGCAAACTTCTGCCATTCGTCACCGGGCATTTTATTGAGCAGCGAGCCCTTACCGTGAACAACCTCATCATGGGAGAGAGGGAGTATAAAATTTTCATGGAAGGCATAGAGCATGCCGAAAGTCAATTCGTTATGATGAAACCGGCGAAAAACGGAATCTTTTGACATGTAATCCAGGGTGTCGTGCATCCAGCCCATGTTCCACTTCAGGCTGAATCCGAGGCCGCCGAGATAGGTGGGACGGGAGACCATGGGCCAGGAGGTCGATTCCTCGGCAATGGTCAGGACACCCGGGAATATTCCATGGACGACCTCGTTGGTTTTCTGGAGAAAGGAGATTGCATCAAGGTTTTCCCGGCCTCCGTACTTGTTGGGTACCCACTGCCCTTCCGAACGGGAGTAATCAAGGTAGAGCATGGAGGCGACTGCATCCACCCGCAGGCCGTCAATATGATATTTGTCGATCCAGAACAGGGCGTTGGAGATGAGAAACGAACGGACCTCATTGCGACCGTAATTAAAGATCATGGTGCCCCAGTCCTGGTGCTCGCCCTGGAGCGGGTCTTCATGGGCGTAGAGGTGGGTACCGTCAAACCAGTTCAGCCCGGCCCCGTCCTTGGGGAAATGGGCCGGTACCCAATCGAGGATGACGCCGATTCCATTCTGGTGACACTGGTCGATAAAATACATGAAATCAGACGGTGTGCCGAATCTGCTGGTGGGGGCAAAAAAACCAAGGACCTGGTATCCCCACGAACCTTCAAAAGGGTACTCGGCAATCGGTAAAAGCTCGATATGGGTGTACCCCGTTTCCAGAATATATGGGATCAGGGTTTCGGCAAGTTCACGATAGCTCAAATATCTTTGGCCCCATTGTTCATCCGGAATTTTTTTCCAGGAGCCTAAGTGAACTTCGTAAATAGAGAGCGGACTGTCCAGCGACTGGTGTTGCTGCCTGGAACCAATCCACTCCTCGTCCTGCCACTGATAGCTGTCCAGGTTGACGACCACGGAACCGGTCTTCGGCCGCTCCTCCATCAAAAAACCGTATGGGTCGGATTTGTCGAGAAGCTTTCCGTCCTGGGTTGTAATTCGATATTTATAGATCGAATATTCAGGCAGACCGGGAATGAAGATTGTCCAGATGCCGCTGTCTGAGGAATGCATGGGATGGGTGGAAGAATCCCAGTTGTTAAAGTCACCGATAAGGCTGACCTGGCGGGCATTGGGCGCCCAGACGGCAAAGGCAACCCCGGCCTGGTCATCCATGGTCAGTAGATGGGCGCCGAGTTTTTCATAGGTGCGCTCGTGTGTACCTTCACCGATCAGGTATTTGTCAAAATCACTGAGCCATTCAGGTGAGGCAGGCCGGCTGGTGAGGAGTTTTGCGGACATAGGGTATCGATACCTGAAGCAGTAATGGGGATGGTTACAATGAGAATCCTTTCTTTAGTACCCTACAGGAGACGAATTGTCATTGATTTTGTCGAGAGTTACGGGATATCTTATGTTGTCTTTCTTGTTTGGGCTCATCATCTACAGAGGTGTAAGATTTCCTCTATTCTCTCCCTGGTATATTCTTTTAGTCGCCATACTTTTGCCAGGGCCACGGCATTTGCTGCAATTTCTGGAATATCTGCTATGGGAATTTCGACTTCCTGCAGGGAGCTGGGACTGTCAATTCTGGCGAACCAGTTCTGCAGTATGGTGATTCCCCGTTGCGCCATCTCTTTGTCGGTGTAGTCTTCACAATCCAGGGTAGGGAAGATTCTTCGTGCCAGCTGGGCAATGCGGGCCGGATTTGTTGCTGAGAACCACTTGAGCCAGCCGGGGATAATAATGGAAAGTCCTGCCCCGTGGGGGATGTCATACAGCGCGCTCAGGGAATGCTCGATCATGTGCATGGGAAATCCGACCTTGCCGAGTCCGGCAGCGGTCAGTCCGTTGAGTGCCAGGGTGGCCGTCCACATCAGATCGGCACGCCCGTTGTAGTCTTCAGGGCTTTCAAGACAACGGTCGCAACTGTCCATGGCATTTTCTATCAACCCCTCCATGAGCCGGTCCTGAACAGGTGTTGCCGGATCGGTAGCGGTCATGTAAAACTCAAGCACATGGGCAACGGCATCAACAGCACCGTAAGCCGTATAGGAGGGCGGTACCGAGAAGGTGACTTCCGGATTGAGAATAGAGGTTTTGGGGTACAGGCGTTGATTGCCGAAGCCGAATTTTTTTCTGGTGTCGTCGTTGGTGATCACCATGCCGGAATTCATCTCGGAACCGGCGGCGGCAAGGGTTAACACCGTGGTCAAGGGAATCGTTTTTTTTATGCTTTTCTTGCCGGTAAAAAATTTCCAGACGTCATGTTCAACCAGAGCCCCGGCACTGATTGCCTTGGCGCTGTCAATGACCGAGCCGCCGCCTGCGGCGACAATTACATCGATATTGTTGTTTTTTGCCTTCTCAATACTCAAACGGACATGGCTGAGCAGTGGATTTGAGCAAACTCCTCCGTGTTCCGTGATCTCAAGCCCGGCATCATGCAGGGAGGAAACAATCTGACCATAGACGCCGTTGTTCTTGATACTTTTCATGCCGTATACCAGGAGCGCCCTGCTGCCCCAGGCAGCGGTTTCGGAACCAATGGAGGCAACAGTATTGCGGCCGAAGAGGATTTTCGTCGTATTGTGGAAGACAAAGTTTTGCATGCAGAGATGTCGGCAAACGTTTCAGGTCGAGAGTTTTTTGTTCAGATCTGATGATATACTATGGAATGTAACGGAGGGAGACTAATTAAGCAAATGTTTTTGCTGTCGTTTTTGACGAAGTTTATAAAAAAAATCATAGGATATGAAATAGGTGAGAAGGCCCAGGGGGATCGCGAGGATCATACCCCCGGTGAGCAGAACAAGCATGGCATCCATACTCAGTTTGCTCAGCGTGTGCAGACTGTCGATAATGCCCTGATCCATAAGCGTGGTCAGAACAGCTTTAAGTCGTATCCAGCTCAGGCGATCGGGAAAGAAGAAATCGCCGATTCTCCAGGCCAGCCAGTATTGGGGAATGAAGGTCAGCGGGTTGCTGATAACCGTGGCAATGAGCAGGGCAGCGATGGTGTTGACTCTTAAGAGCAGTGTACTTGATACAATCATGACCGTGTGCAGGGGAAGGGTCGGGGTGATGGCGATGGATGAACCCAGGGCCAGGCCCATGGCAAGGGAGTAGGGGCTGCCCTGCAAGCGTTTCAGGCGGAGAAAATAATATCTGGCTGTTCGACGTAAATCCCACTTCACGATATTTTATAGTATACTTTTCCGGTTGGGTTATTCTTTTAATAAGTTGCCGATGTCCTACAGTTGGTCAAGGGTATTGGTCAGCTGAACAAAGTCCTCAATGCTCAGGCGTTCCGCCCGGATCGAAGGCGACAGGCCGCAGGCCTCAATCGCCACGGTGATTTGCTGCTTATCCCCGTTGATACCACCACCGCGCAGGGCATTGATCAGGGTCTTTCTGCGCTGGCCGAAAGCAGCGTTGACCACTTTTCGTAATTTTTCCGGTTCAACGTGATCCAGATTCCGAATACGTTCGGATGCCGGAAAAAAAGTCAACCGGACCACTGCCGAGTCGACCTTGGGGCGCGGATGGAACTCTTCGGGTTTGACCCGCATCAGCATTTTGACTGCAGCACAACTGGAAAGCAGAACCGTCGGCACACCATACTCTTTTGTGCCGGGTTGTGCCAGCAGTCGATCCGCCACCTCTTTTTGCAGCATGATAACAGCGCTTTCCATGATGTCGGAATGTCGAAACAGCCTGAACAGGAACGGGGTTGAAATGGAGTAGGGCAGGTTGGCAACAATTTTAAGCCTGCCGCCGGATTCTTCGGCCAGCTGTTCAAGGTCTGCCTGCAGGATATCCTGATGGAGTAAGCGAACATTTGTCGGCAGATTTTTTTGTTCCTGATGCATTCGGTCAATACCGGAGTCAGCCTCTATGCCGATAACCAGTTTTGCCGCCCGAGCCATGGGTTCGGTCAAGGCGCCCAGGCCGACACCGACTTCGAGGATGACGTCGTTTTGATCAATCTCAGCCAGATCTGTAATCCGCTGGGCCGTATGCTTATGGACAAGAAAATTCTGGCCCAGTTTCTTTTTTGGTGACAACCCCTCTTTCCTGAGGAGGTGGCGGGTGCCTTTGAGATCCATAGGTGTATGTCAGTCCAGTTTATGTTTAGCGATACGTTTTGCCCGCAGGTGAACGAAAAAGTTCAGGGCAAGGTAATAGCCGATAACCGCAAGCGGCAGTCCGATGATGGAACCACCGGTGAGAATAACGGATAATGTTTTGAAACCAAGATGGCTCAGGGTGCGGATTCCGGTGAGCAAGTCCTCATGGTGAATAGTTGCCATGATTTCCTGCAGTTGTTCCCAGCTGATCCGGCCAGGCAGAATTATATTGCCGACTTTCCAGGTGTAATAGTATTGGGGCACAAAGGTCAGAGGGTTGCTGACCAGGGAAGCTGCAACCACCGCGGCAATGGTATTGACTCTGAGAAGCAGGGTCAAGGGGATAAGAAGTATGGTCTGAACCGGGAGCAGGGGCAGGACACCGATAAATATACCGACAGCCGTTCCCCGGGCCAGGGAGTATGGATCACCGCGTAGACGGGTAAAGCGCAGCAGGTAATATCGAAAAAGACGAAAGGGGTTGAATTTCACGGTTAATTTAGGGGTGAACGGGAGTACGCGTCATCATCCGGGTTCAGGATAGTACCCTGTTTGAACAGGTAATAGCCGGCGAGGCCAATCATTGCCGCATTATCGGTGCAGTAAATGGGTGCCGGTATATGCAGAGAAAACCCCTCCTGCTCGCATCGCTTGAGCATCAGCTCCCGCAGGCGGCTGTTGGAGGCAACTCCGCCGCCAAGTGCTATTGCTTTGTGATCGTTCCCCTTACAGGCGAGGATTGTTTTTTCAACCAGCACTTCAACCACTGCTTCCTGGAATGATGCACAGATATCTTCAACCGCCAGCGGAGTGTTTTTCTGCCTGCATCTGTTGACGTAGTTGACCACCGAGGTCTTGAGACCACTGAAACTGAAATCGAGACTGTTTTTATCGAGCCAGGCCCTGGGAAAGGCAATGGCTTCGGCATCACCTTTGGGTGCAAGGCTGTTGATGACCGGGCCGCCGGGATATCCGAGGCCGAGCAGCTTGGCCACCTTGTCAAAGGCTTCACCGGCAGCATCATCACGGGTCCGGCCCAGCAGACGGAAGCTGGTCTGGTCCTTGACCGCAAACAGACTGCTGTTGCCCCCGGAAACAATCAGGGCGGTATAGGGAAAGGCGGGTGGATTTTCATCCAGGAAGGGGGACAGCAGGTGGCCCGCCATATGGTCCACCCCGACGCAGGGGATATTTTTAACCAGAGCAAGCGCTTTGGCAAAGGTAAAGCCGATCAACAGGCTTCCTACCAGCCCCGGTCCACGGGTGGCGGCAATACAGTCGATATCATCCAGGGTCACGCCCGCCTCCAGCAATGCCTGATCGACCACCGGCCGAATAGCTTCAATATGGGCCCGGGAAGCAAGCTCGGGCACAATACCGCCAAAACGGGCATGGACGTCGAACTGGCTGGAGATAATATTTGATTGTACCTGATCGGGACCGTTAACAACAGCGGCGGCGGTATCGTCACAGGAACTTTCTATGGCAAGGATGAGCATAAGATGCGGCCTGTCTTGCAATGTGTATCATTCAATGGTAACTGTTTGCCTTCATTGCAGCCAAACAGGAGTACGGAAGAATCTGTCTGTACTGAATATACCATTTAATTGCAAGTTCAACCATCAAACTCCATGAACAGGAAACTACCCGAACAGCCGACAAAACACTCGGTCCTGACAGATATGTTTGCCCGGACCATTTCTTATCTCAGGCTTTCTCTCACCGATCGCTGTAATTTGAGGTGCATGTACTGTGTAACCGAGGACGAGAAGGACGGGCACCTTGTTAAACTGGGTCAAGGGGAAATGCTGACCTACGAAGAACTGTTACGGGTTGTCCGGGTGGCGGTGGAAATGGGGATTTCCAAGCTGCGTCTGACCGGAGGCGAACCGCTGGTCAGGCACAATATCATGCATTTTATCGACAATCTTGCCGCCATAGACGGTCTCGATGATATCCGGATAACCACCAACGGTGTACTTCTGGAAAAATACGGCCTGGGCTTGATTGATGCCGGAGTAACCAAGGTGAATATCAGCCTGGATACCCTGAAGCGGGAACGTTTTGTCGAGATCACCGGGGTTGACTGCTTCGACCAGGTCTGGCGCGGGATTGAAACGGCACTTGCAGTCGGGTTCTCACCGGTCAAGCTGAACATGGTGGTCATGCGGAATATCAATGACGACGAGCTGCTTGACTTTGCCAGGATGTCACAGGAGATGCCGCTGCAGGTCCGGTTCATTGAGTTTATGCCCATCGGGACCTCGACCCGCTGGAACACGGATACCTATATCACCTCCGATGAGATCATGCAGCGCTTCACAAGTCTTGGCGAGTTACTTCCCCTGGAGAGAAGGCAGGCCGATGGCCCGGCCAGGGTGTTTAAGCTTGGTTCCGATGCAAGGGGAACCATGGGTTTTATCAGCCCTATCAGTCATCATTTCTGTGATCGCTGCAATCGCCTGCGGTTAACGTCGGAAGGCCGTCTGCGCTCCTGCCTGCTCCATGACGAGGAAACCGACCTGAAGAGCGTGCTCCGGGCCGGTTGCAGTGATGCGGATATCAAAACGACCCTGCTGGCAGCGATCAGGAATAAGCCCAAAGGACACGAGATGGCCCAGCGCCTGAAAGAACAGGGCGGGGACTGTCACGGCCGGATGTCGAGGATCGGGGGCTGACCTGAGAGTTCAGTGTATTGAACTCTTGACCACCTCCAGTCTTAAGCCGGCCTCTCCGGCAACCAGCTGGTATTCCAGGCTGCGGGTGCCGCCGGTTGGGGTTGCGTTGCTGTCGCCCTGGTTATAAACCGGAAAACTCCGAACCAGAACACCCTCACTCACATTGAACCCATCGTGGCCCATGTATCCTTTGGAGTTTTCAGGATCATTCTCCAGCGGCGGCAGGTATATTTCGCTGAGCGATCTTTTTTTATTTGCGCTGTAGGCGACCAGACTGCCGTAGCTGCCGCTGCCTGCAGAGTTGATATATACATAGATCTCCGGTGAGCCGTCGCCGTTGAGGTCGGCAACCTCGACCCCGGTGACGGATCCGTCAATTTCTCTTTTGATGGCCGAATTGTCTTCTTTCAGGCCCGATGGTACGATGGTCAGGGTGTTGAGTGAGCCCTGGTTGGGACAGAGGACGTGGAAGGCAATACCGTGCATTCTGAGCACCCTGTCCACGCCTCTTTCCTGTTCGGCTGCACTGACCATGCCGGGGATAAGCAGGACTGCACACAGGCAGAATATTTTTATTACCGCAACATTCGAGCTGAAACATCGTCTGTGTGATCCCCGGTATACAGTGTGCATCTGTATCATTCCACGTTCGCCAGTTTTTTTGTAAACGTAAACGGCTCTTCTCTGTTGCTACTCAAGAAGCCTGTAGAATTTCATGGTCCCAGTATCCGCTTTGAGGTCCAGGTACAGGTCACTTTGCTTTAGAAACCATACTGCCGATCCTTCAAGGTCTCTAAGAAACCGTTGTTCCAGGGACTTCGGACCGCAGGCCGCCATGGTGCCGGGGCCGAGCTGGATCAACAGAGATTTGCCTCTTGTTGTATAGCTGCCCTGTGCGATATTGCAGTCGGCCCGGATTCCGATTACACCGTCTGCTTTGAAACTGATGGTGTAGCGGCTGCTGTCTTCCGGTCGTGCTTCCGTATCATTATATTGTGAACTGTCCCAGGCCCAGGTGGTTCCCGGCAGGATTTCCGGGCCGTATTTTCCGGCATTCGGGCCGAAAAGCGCGGAGGAGAGGGCGGGCGATTCTGTTTCGGTTGCAGCTGCCATGGATGGCGTATTGATAACAACGAAGAAAAGAAGTAGAAGGGTACAAGCGGGAGGATACAGTGATCGTTGTGTCCGGCTGGGCATGAGTTTTTTTATAAGATGAGTTTATCCGAAAATCGAATTGCGCAGTATTTTTAACGTAAGTCGTTGATTTTCATTGTTTGTTGTGCCGAAAAAGCATGGAGGTTTATCTGAAAATTGCCCACGAAGTGATGTCGTATCAGGCTATTTTCATCCTCGAAGTCTACGCTTATCTGGTTGTGGCTGTGACGTTAAAAACCCGGAGTCTGCGCTTCGCTCCGCTTATCTGGTCCAGCCATGCTGGTTTATTAATAAGAAATATTATTTATAATAAATAGATACGGTTTGAAAAATCAACAAAAAAATATAATAGCCGATAACGCAGGTCCTTTGAATTCCCCAGAACAAATTTGGCCGTAGCTTGAAAAACATTGTGCTCCAGACCATCCTGATGAAATCTTTGGATACATCGGCATATCTTTTGGTGTTTTGCGCTATTTTTGCTGTTCCTTTTGCCGGAGACTCGAGTTACAAAAAATCGTAAGCAATCATAGGGTATGTAACTCTGCGAAATGATACACCCATAACTTACAAAAAAATCTGCTGAAATAGAATCGTGAGCCCGTGAATATTCAACGCTTTCTTTTTCAACCGCTGCTCTTTCCAATTGTTTTTTTCGGCCTGACCATTGTTGTCGGCGGCCTGCTCCTTTCTCTGCCCGTTAGTCTGGCTGCCGGGTATTCCATATCCTTGACCAATGCCCTGTTTACGGCCGCATCCGCGACCTGCGTTACCGGGCTGACCGTGGTCGATACCGGCACCGCTTTTTCTCCCGTCGGTCAGGGGATCATTCTTTTTCTTATCCAGGTCGGCGGCCTTGGGATTATGTCCCTGACCTCTCTTGCCATGTATCTTTTCAGGCAGCGGGTCACCCTGACCGACCGTATTGCCGTGGGCCAGAATCTGCTCCAGGATCCACGTTTTCATCTCGGCCGCTTTCTGCTCCGCATTGTCCTGTGGACTTTTTGTATTGAACTGGCCGGGGCTGGTCTGCTTTTTCTTACCACCAACGGTGAAATGCACTTTGCATCCGCCCTGTTTCACTCCATTTCCGCCTTCTGCAATGCAGGGTTTGCCTTGTATGGTGACAGCCTTTCCCGGTGGTCGGATAACGTCCCGGTCAATCTTGTGTTTATCGCCCTGATTATCCTGGGAGGAATCGGTTTTTTTGTAATGGTGGAAACCTGGCAGTGGTTTGTCAGCCGTATCACACCCAGGAAAACCACCAGGGTACGGCTCAGCTGGTATTCCACAGTGGTGTTGCAAACCAGTTTGTACCTTGTCGTCGGCGGCACCCTGGCGCTGTTTATCACCGAATGTATTTCCCAGACCCATGACCTGTCCTGGCCGACGGCTTTATTGACCAGCTTTTTTCAGGCGGTGTCCTGCCGGACCGCAGGATTCAACACCGTGCCCATCGGGGTTCTGACCAATGTCACCCTGCTCCTGATGATGGGGCTGATGTTTATCGGCGCTGCGCCCGGTTCCTGCGGCGGCGGCATCAAGGTCACCACTTTCCGGGTGCTGCTTTCCTTTATGAGCAGTGAGCTGCGGGGCAGGGATCAGACGGTGATCGGCCGGATGGCGGCCAGCAGGGAGGCGGTGCGTCGGGCTCTGTCGCTTTTTGCCTTTTCAATTGTCCTCGTCGGCACCGCAATTCTTATCCTCAGTCTCAGTGAAACCGGGTCTATTCCCCATACCGAGGCCAGGGGCAAATTTCTGGAGATTGCCTTTGAGGCCGTCTCCGCCTATGGAACCGCCGGGTTGTCGACCGGCCTGACCCCGCAGCTCTCCACTCTCGGCAAATACGTTATTATTGTGCTCATGTTTGTCGGCCGTCTCGGCCCACTTGTTTTTATCGGCGCTCTGCATACCTTCAAGCGTCGTGAAGCCTTTACCCGACCTGATTCGGATCTGCTTATCGGATAGGAGAACATTGTATGAAACAGGAAATTGCAGTCATTGGCCTGGGAAAATTCGGCCTGTACTTTGCCTCAACCCTTGTTGATCTTGGTCATACTGTTATAGGAATTGACAACAAGCAGACCCGGATTCAGGTAGCCGGAGACAAGCTGCACCAGGTGTACAAAGCCGATGCAACCAATAAGGAAGCCCTGGAGCAGATCGGTCTTGCCGAGGTTTCCCATGTGTTGATCAGCGTCGGCGACTCCATTGCCGCCTCGTCCATGATCGCCATGTATGTAAAAGAGATGGAAATTCCCCGGCTCTGGGTCAAGGCTGTCACCCCGGATCACCAGCGCCTGCTCTATAAACTCGGTGTGGACGAGGTGATTATCCCGGAGCAGATGGCGGCGGTTCAGCTTGCCAGCAAGGTCGCTATTCCCGGGTTTCTGCAATATGCAGCCTTTGACCCGGAGGTTTCCTTTCAGGAGCTGACCATTGACCGCTGGGCGGGTAAGAGCCTGCGCCAGCTTGACCTGACCAGAAAATACCAGATCCAGGTCATCTCGGTCAAAAAGCGGGATGCGGATACCTATGAATACACTCCGGATCCGGATTATGTATTTCAGCAGGGCGATGTGGTGATTGTCCTGCGTCGGACCAATGCTACTGATCGGATAAAGCCCTGAGCCGTGTACCTGGAGGATGCGCTTTCGGCTTATCCACCCTTATACTGTCCGGGTTAAAAATGGTGCAAAGGGTGGATAAGGAGCGCAGCGACGCATCCACCGTATTTCGGCGGTAACTGCTCGCCCCTCAGACCTCCCCGTCTTTGATGGCCTCTAGCTCCTGCCAGCGGTCATACAACTGTTCCACCTCGGTCTGCAGTTGCTGCTGCTCCTGCCAGTATTTCGTGACCAGATCATGGTCGGCAACGGTTTCAGGATCTGCCAGCAGGGTCTGCAGCTCTTCAAGCCGTTCCTCCTGGATAAGAATTTTTTCCTCAATACCATCATATTCCCGCTGATCCATGTAGGAGAGTTTTTTTGATTTTTTCTTTTCCTTGGTTGGCGGGAGTTTTTTTTTATCAGTGGGCTTTTTTTCTTCGGCAGAGGCGTGCAGCCAGTCCAGCCATTGCTGGTAATCGGCAAAAAACTCGGTGCGGCCTGTACCGTCGAAACCAAGAACCTGGTCGCAGACTTTTTCCAGCAGTAACCGGTCATGGGTGACTAGAACCAGGGCGCCTGGGAATTCAAGCAGACTTTCTTCCAGGATGCCCAGAGAAGGGATGTCCAGATCATTGGTCGGCTCATCAAGGAGGAGAATGTCGGCCGGCTGCCGCATGAGACGGGCAATCAGGATTCGAGCCTGTTCGCCGCCTGAAAGCCGTTTGACCGGAGTTTCAAGCTGGTCGGTCCGAAAGAGAAAACGCTGGGCCCAGGTGACTACGTGAATGGACTGGTCACGGTAGATCACGGAATCTCCATCCGGGGACAGGGCCTGTTTGAGGGTCTGCTCCTGGTCGAGCTGCTGCCGCCGTTGATCAAAGGAGACAATCCGGATGTTGTCTGCGGTCTCAATGGTACCGCTGTCCGGACGGTTTGTTGTATTATAATCCGCAGCGTGTTCCAGCAACTGCATCAACGTGGATTTTCCGCAGCCGTTTCGACCCAGCAGGCCGATTCGGGCTCCGTTGGTCAGAATAAGATCAAGATGGCTGAACAGGGTTCTGCCGTCATACCCTTTGCCGATGGCCTTTGCTGTAAGCAGTTTTTTTGTCTTTCTGCCGGTGGCTGAAAAGTCGATCTGCACCTTACCGGTTGCCCGGTTTCGGGCCCGGACTTCACCGAGTTCTTCCTGCAGGCGTCCGGCCTCATCAATCCGGTACTTGGCCTTGGTCGCCCTGGCCTTGGGGCCGCGGCGAAGCCATTCGGTTTCCCTCCGCATCTTGTTGGCGAGCCGGGTTTCAATAACCTGTTGCTGCTCAAGAAATTCCTGCCGTTTGATGAGAAAATCGCTGTAGACACCTTCGACCTGAAAGGCACCGTCAGGATACACCGGCGAGAGTTCAACAATACGGTTGACGGTGTTTTCCAGAAATCTGCGGTCATGGCTGACCATGATAAACGCGGACGGACTCTCGGCCAGACGGGCGCCAAGGAGTTTTTCCAGCCAGAGGATGCCTTCGATGTCGAGATGATTTGTGGGCTCATCCATGATCAGGATGTCCGGGTGGACGATCAGGGCCCGGCAGATGGCCAGCCGTTTGCGCCAGCCTCCGGATAACTGATTGACCAGGCAGTCGGGATCGGGAAATTCGGCCCGGCTGATCAGGGTATGGGCCCGGTTGTGGGCCTCGGCCTCTTCAACTTCGATTTTCGCCAGCCCGAGCAGCAGGTTGTCGATTATATTTTTTTCTTCATCAAAGCTGTCTTCCTGGGCCAGGAAGCTGATTTGGGTGTGTTTCTGGAGAAAGATTTTTCCGGCATCGGCCTCAGTCCGGCCGCTGATAATTTTCAACAGGGTGGACTTGCCGGTGCCGTTGGGGCCGATGAGTCCGACCCGGTCCCCGCTGTGGAGGACAAAATCGATACCGGAAAAAAGGGACTGGGCGCCAAAGGCCTTGGCCAGTCCCTGACAGCTGAGTAGAAGTGCCATGAAATAAAAATAAAAAGATTCAGCTTAATCCGAGCTCGGGATTATCACCCCGTGGGTAGGAGCCAAGCCATTCATAATAGGAGCTGGTTTGTTTGAGGATGTTGCAGCCTTCCTGGATGACAGGATCGTCAATGTGACCGGCAATGTCGAGAAAAAACAAGTATTTCCATTGCTTTCCCTTTATAGGTCTGGATTCAATTTTGGTCAGGTCGATGTTTCGTTCGGAAAGGACGTTGAGGACATCATTGAGGGCGCCAGGCCGGTTGACAAGCAAACCCAGCAGCAGGGAGGTCTTGTCACTGCCGCTCTTGGCCGGTGACTGTTTGCCGATAACCAGGAATCGGGTGGTGTTGCCCTGGTAATCTTCAATCCCCTTGACCACTACCTGCAAATTATAGGTCTTGATTGCAAGTGAGCTCGCAATAGCCCCGATGTTGGGGTTATTTGCCGCCATCTGGGCGGCGGCTCCGGTGGAAAAAACCGGCAGGGTGGGGACGTCGGGCAGATGCTTGCGCAGCCATTCCCTGCACTGGGCCAGGGGTTGGGCGTGGGAGGCAACAGTCTGGATGTCCTCCATGTCGCCGGACTGGCAGACCAGGTTGTGGGAGATGGCCAACTGCAGTTCGCCGCAGATTTTGACGTTGTATTTCATGAAGGAGTCGAGGGTGGAGAAGACCGCGCCTTCAATGGAGTTTTCCACCGGAACAATCCCGTAGGCCACCCGTTCCTTTTCCACCTCATTGAAGACATCGTCAATCGATTCCATGGAATTATAGACCGCGGACTGACCGAAATATTTGACTCCGGCAAGATGGGTGAATGTGGCTTCCGGGCCGAGATAGGCCACGGCAGTCTTCTTCTGGGAGAGTCTGCAGGTGGTGATGATCTCGTGAAAGATGGAGCGCAGGGCCCGCTCCGGGAAGATTTTTTTATTGTCCTTGAGCAGCCGTTCGTAAATTTCAAGCTCACGTTTGGGGTCCCATTTAGCCCGGTTGCTCTCTGTTTTTAACTTGCCGATGGTCTTTGCACAGTCGATCCGCTCTTTGAGCAGGGCAAGAATGGTGTCGTCTATCTGGTCAATACGCCCCCGCACCTGGGGGATGGTTTTTTTATCGTCGTCCATGTCGTTTTTCGTTTACTGTAGGTGTCGGTCTGGGTAGATCTGTCAAATCGACAACCAATCGGATATTGATGAGAATTGGGAATATAAAACATTACATGGTAAATCATCTTTGCCCGGTTGCAAAGAAAAAATCCGGATTCCTGGCCGATTGGCTTAAAAAGAGTTGCGTTTGACCTGGTTTTCAATAATATACAACGTCGGTTTACAAAAATCCTGTAATCGGAAAAGTCCGAAAGAGGAGAGGGGGAAGGAGGCAAGGTCATTGTCGGCTTTCAATGTGAACATGGATAAGCATCAGTATGGAAGAAGAACGCCATGAGTGAGTTTGAAATAAACAAGACCTATGCCGAAATTAATGCCCGGATTAAAGCTGGTGAAGCGGTTGTGGTGACAGCTGAAGAGATGATCGATATCGTCAAGAAAGACGGCCCGGTTGAAGCGGCCCGCAGAGTTGACGTTGTAACTACCGGCACCTTCTCCACCATGTGTTCTTCCGGCGCTTTTTTTAATTTCGGCCAGACTACCCCGACCATTAAAGCCCAGAAGGTGTGGATCAACAAGGTCTCTGCCTATGCAGGACTTGCGGCCATTGATGTGTATCTCGGCGCCACGGAACCGACCGAGGATGATCCTCTGAACAAAATATATCCCGGTGAATTCCGTTACGGCGGCGGACATATTATAGAAGATCTGGTGGCCGGTAAAAAGGTCTTTCTTGAGGCCAAAGCCTATCCCACCGATTGTTACGCCAACCAAAAGTGCAAAAAAGAACTGACCCTGGCCGATTTTCCCCATGCTCTGCTCTGTAATCCGCGCAACGGCTACCAGAACTATAACTGTGCGGTCAATCTGTCGGACAAAACGGTCTATACCTATATGGGAACCTTGAAGCCCAAGTGCCGGAATGCCAATTACTGCAGTGCCGGACAGTTGAGCCCGCTCTTAAATGATCCCCTGTACCGGACCATCGGTCTGGGAACCCGGATTTTTCTCGGCGGCGGCATCGGCTACGTGACCTGGCAGGGAACCCAGCATAATCCGGGTGCTCCCCGGGGCGCAAACGGTGTTCCCATGCGTCCATCGGGGACCATGATGGTGCAGGGCGATCTGAAACAGATGTCGGCCGACTGGCTGCGCGGGGTCAGTATTCAGGGATATGGCTGTTCCCTTGCCGTCGGTCTCGGCGTCCCCATTCCGATTCTCAATGAAGAGATGGCCAGGTTTACCGGAGTCTCGGATGACGATATTTTCACCCAGGTCGTTGATTACGGGCACGACTACACCAACGGGATTGCCCGCAACTACGGTGAGGTGAGCTACGCCGAGCTGAAAAGCGGAACCATTGAGGTCGCCGGAAACAAGGTGCCGACCGCACCGCTTTCTTCCTATGTCAAGGCCGGGGAAATTGCGGAAATATTAAAGAAATGGATCTGTGACGGCAAGTTTCTGCTCACCGAACCGGTGGCGCAGTTTCCAACTGTAGATTTCTCTTTTGATGAACCGGTCTGATTCCCGGTTGCAGAGGCGTATCTCTTGACTGTAGAGCAAAAAACGGAAAAACTGCACTCCATCCTGGAGGAGTACGGTAGAGTTGCCATAGCGTTCTCAGGAGGAGTCGACAGTTCCCTGCTCCTCAAGTCGGCAATTGATACGCTTGGGCCCGGTAACGTGCTTGTGCTCTCTGCCCGGACCTGTCTGGTCCGGCCGGAAGAACAGCAGGCGGCTGCCGGCTGGCTTGACCGTCATGGCCTGACCGGAGTCGAATTTCAACCGGTGGACCTGCATCCCCTTTCCTGGAAAGAGTTTGTCGGTAATTCCGAGAAGCGATGCTATCACTGTAAACTTCGAATCTATAAAGAGTTTTTTGAGGTGATGCACAAAAGGGATATACAGATCCTCCTTGACGGCACCAATACCGATGATCTGAAAAACAGGCGGCCCGGCTTGCTGGCTATCCATGAGCTCGGGGTCAAGACGCCGCTGGTTGAAGCCGGGTTTGATAAAAATGATGTCCGGGCCCGCAGTCGCATTTTGCTCCTTGATACCAGTGAACGTCCATCGTCTTCCTGCTTTGCTACCCGGATTCCCCATGGCCTTGAGGTTACCGCTGACCGGATCGAGGCAATTGCCGGTTATGAGAAGGGCATGGAAAACCTGGGATTTGCCGGGTTTAGGGTTCGTCTACATCCTCTGCAGGAGGATGCAGTTATCCTGCAGCTGCAGGAGGATGATTTTGAACGTTTTTCCAGGCCCGGCATGCGCGTGGCCGTGGTCAGGTTCTTCCAGAAAGTAGGTGTTCGCAGTATTTTTCTGGATCTGATCGGACGATAATTCAGGCGTGTTTCCTCTTTTTTTTCCTTATCTCATGACCAGATAGTGTATGGTCATCTATTTTTTTAACAATGAATTTTATCAGGTGACAAAACGGTTGTCTTATGCTGGCTGATGCTTTTGGTAAAAAAGGGCGCAATCCGCCTGCAGCAGGGCAAAAAAGAGATTTTTTCCTTTGACAAACGATGCCAATTTTATTTTAATCGCATTGTTGACGTAAAGTAACAGATCGGGCGTTATCCTGATTGATACTGGCACACACAAAACATCTGGAGGGAAGAATGAACAAAAAAGAACTCGTAGAAGCAATGGCAGATTCAGCAGAAATCAGTAAAGCAGCCGCAGAGAAGGCCTTAAACGGTATGCTTGCCGCCGTAACCGGGGCACTCTCCGATGGTGATAAAGTCACGCTGGTCGGCTTCGGTACATTTTCTACGGTTAAGCGGTCCAAAAGAAAAGCAAAAAATCCACAAACTGGTGAAATGATAGATATTCCCGCCAAAGTCGTTGCCAAGTTCAAACCGGGTAGCAAGCTTGCAGATGCCGTAAAGTAACAAGCATCAAGCATATATAAAAACAGCGGGCCTTTTGCCGGCTGTTTTTTATTTTCACAGTTGATTGCACGTCGGGAAGTGGCTCAGTCTGGTCGAGCACAGGGTTCGGAGTTTCCTGGCGAGATTTTTACACTAGAACAGTATGATGTAAAGCACGATTTTGGGGCATGTTGGTTTATGCTCCAGGGGTCGGAATGTAGCGCAGCCTGGTAGCGCACATGCTTCGGGAGCATGGGGTCGGAGGTTCGAATCCTCTCATTCCGACCATTTCTATTCAAGGGTATTTCAATCTGTTCGATTGAAATACCCTTTTTTTTGTGGTTAAGAAGCAGGTTTCATAAAGAACTTCGTTGTTTTGATGACAGGATCATCAACCGGTTACTGTTGTACAGTGATTACAGGCCGGTCTGGGTGTTGCAGTACATCTGCCGGCAGCCTAGCAAACCAGCATGAGGAGATTCCCCCGGCAGTATCCGCCTCCTCCTGTGACCAGGTGGCAGAGTTCCCGGCATGTCCACAGCCGTCTTTTTCGCCGACTCCTAATTGTTGTTTCCCAGCATGACGGGCATGAACAGCAGCCATGGGAATGGGCGTAAACTCTTGGCAGAGACGGTGATCAGCAGCGGGTTTCGGTCCGGATCATCACTGGGCAGGTCAAAGCTGTCGACAAAAGTTCCGTCTTCGGTCAACAGCACCTGTACGGTTATTATACAGGTTTCACCGGAAGCAAGTGTCGCCCCCGAGCATGTCTCTGCTCTGAAAACAAAAGGTGGATCAAGACCGTCTCCGCTGCCCGGTACACCAAGGGTAACGGGTGTCTGTCCCAGATTGCCGACGATAATTGTCTGTTGTTGGGCCGGCAGCCCTTTTCTGATGGAGCTGAAAACAAGGTCAGAAGAACTCACGGTAATGTGCCTGTCCAGTGAGGTCAGATCAATGGTGAATGAATTTTCATCAAATCCTGCATTGCCTGCGTCATCATGCGCGACAACCCGAATGGTATGAACACCAGGGCCCAGCCGGGGCAGGTTCCCGCCCGACACCGTATCCACGGCAACACCATCAAGCAGGACTTCAATACTCCCGTCGTCAAAGGTAAAGGAGAGAAGTGGTGTATCGCTTGAGGCCACAGAACCATCTGTCGGCTCCGAGATGAGAACCACTGGTGCCGTTGTGTCAACCGCAATGGTGACGGAACCGCTCCCGGTGAACGTATCAAGAACGGCATTGAGCGTAAACACGTAGCTGCCGTCCACAGCCAGATTGCTGACGCTGCAGGACCAGCTGTCTGTCGCCGGATAGGAGACAGGGCTCAGCACTGCAGTCCCGGTAGCGGATATTGATACCGCTGCCCCGGGAAAACGATACCCGGACAGGATTTGCTGTGACTGGGCTGTAGGGCTGATGAACCCTGTTACATAGACCGCGATGCCGGGATGGGTACCCTTTACCCACTCGTCAGCATCGGAATCGCCGTCACCATCAGTATCGGGGTTGAACGGGTTGGAGCCGGACACCATTTCCACGCCGTCGGACAAACCGTCATTGTCATCGTCCGGGTCACAGCTGTCGCCAATGCCGTCGCCGTCATAATCCAGTTGATTAACATTGGCCGTTGCCGGACAGTTATCCGCTGCATCGGCAATAGTGTCACCATCGGTATCCCTGGTAAAGGGGGCGGCACCATTTATCAGCGTAAAGAGTTCCTCAATACCGGTGAGAGTGTCATTGTCCAGGTCGTTGTTCCAGTCCAGGATCGAGCAGAGCGGCCAGCTCAGTGTTTCAAGGCCTGCAAAGGAGTAACTGGCCAGAAGAGCGGACAGGTATGTGCCCGGATTTTCCTGTACCAGTCGCGCCGTTTCAGCGGCAACACCATTGACGGGAATCGGATCATCAGCAAGGGCGGCAATACGACTTCGCAATGTGCTGCAGCCGCTGTCCAGAACAGCTGTAAAGTCTGCCACCAGGTTGTTCAGCGTCCGGCCCTGCCTCTCCAGGCGCAGTGCAAGGGCATTAACAATCTTTACGGGGGGCTGATGGCCAAACAGGGCAAACGCATACCAGCTGTCACCGTCACCTGCCGCTTCCAGCTCAAGGCTGCGGGCCAGAAGTGCCAGCTCTCCATGATGTGCCGGAGAAACAGTATAATCAGTTTTTGTCACAACCAGACTACTGCTCAGAAATTGTTCATACAGCTCCTGCCATTGCTGTGCCGTTGTCCATGTTCCGCTCATGTCAGCAGGAGAAGGATCCGGAATCATGGGCAGGTAGCGGGCAACGGTCAGGGCATCGCCGACTTCCAGGTTCACAGCCCGGATAACGGCTTCACGTCCCATGGGAAGACGGGTAATCCCGTAGATACCGCTTATCCTGGCGATGCCTGTAAGCAGAGACTGCCCCCGGAGCGTCTGGACGCTGTAATGAGCGGAGCTCCAGGCAGCACTTCCCCCGGTAAATGTTCCGGAAAGGAGAACCTCAACTTCATAGAGCCTCGTGGCTACGGGAACATCCGTGTTATCGTCTGCAGCCGTACCAAGCCAGAGCTCATCTTTATCGCTCCAGCCGTCATGGTCGGTGTCGAGGGGCAGACTTGCAGGGTCATCGGGAAGCGAGCCCCGCAAAATTTCATCAATGTCACTGACACCGTCATTGTCTGAATCTGTTGATGCTGCAGATAACGGGTTCAGGTTATGGGCAACCTCCCAGATATCAGGGAACCCGTCATGATCCGTGTCCCTGGTATGATCGGTTGCGGTTATTCTGTAGCTGTATGTTCCGGTGGTGTATGATTTATCTTGACCGGATCCGGGTATAAATACGGCCCTGACCTGCAGGTCTGCAGATTCCGCAAGGTACACGGTGTAGACTGGCAGCGGTTTCAACAACCAGCTGCCATCAGCATATATTTCAATAAAGCAGTCTCCAGCCGGGGCATCAGGATAGGGATGACAGGTGAAATCCAAAGTAAGAGAGTCCTCATAGGTGCCGGGTGGCTGGCTGACGCTCAGGCCCGGAACAACGGCTGCAGCAGAGGAAAAGAGAGCCTTGTCAAAAATATACAGGGAAACAGCAGGTGTCCCGGGAGCAGGAGGAGTGCTGGATCCGTTGATCATATTGGGTACAGCAATCTCATCGCTTCCGACAGTGAAAGCCGTCTGATCCTCCGACAGGAGAAGTGGCGGCGACCCCGCCTGCCAATGTTGGTACAAAACCATACCAGTGCCGGTGTCGGCTGCGGTTGTCCAGTTATCAAAATGAAAGCTTGCTGTAACTTCCCTGCTGGAAAAAACCAGCACATTTGCTGCGCTGGATGCTTCCCAGGAACGACAGGGCACAGGACACAGTAAACTGTATAACGACAGGACGCTGATGATTATGACGGAGTTACGCATAACATACCTGTTGGCTGAAATAAATTTCCACGTCTGTTCACGGAACACTCACCCAGTTGCTGGTATAAATCTTTTCCGGTTCCCCGCTCTCCGGGTTGAAGCTGACCAGTTTGTAGCGCAGATTGCTTCCTGCTCTGAACGGGTAGCGATCCTTGAAAAGAATGCGGATTCCTTCCCCTGCTGCAACTGGATCAGATACACCGGTAACGACCTCCCGGGCAATGTCCATAAGGGTGATAAATGGATCTTGCAGATGATCAACCGCAACCAGTTTATCCGTAAAATCAGTAAAACAGAAAAAGTTGTCGATAAGCGGGCTGATCTGGATAAAATCACGGCCGCTTTCCTGGCGATAGACAATGAACTGCCTGGCAACGATCTTTGTTCGTATTGTCGTGCAGGCTGGACATGAGTAAAAGGTCAGTTCATTATCCCGGATACAGGGGGGACTACCCTGATCACCAATAATGCCATAGGTTTGCGTGTCACAAAAGGGCACTCTGGCCCTGCAGGAGAGGCTTTCAAATTCTGGACTCAGGTCATCACTCAAAACCAGTACCGGACGGTGATCAGCGTCCGTGGACAAGTAAAAGGCCCCCAGGCTTTCCCCTGTAACGATTTCAGGCTCCTGCACCGTGGGCCAGGGAAGATTTTCCGGAGGGATCAGCTGCCAGGTTGCACATTGTTGATTGGACCAGTCGCTGACCATCATGTCCGTTGCCTGGGCTCGTATCTGAAAGCACCATTCCGTGCCCAGGTCTTCGGCTGCAAGAGGATGGGCATAGGGGTATTTTCCCGATTCATCAGCCTCGATTCCCCAGAGGTTGACATAATCGGTTCCGTTTACATCAGAGACCTTCAGGGTATACGAACTGATCCCTTCTGCCGGAATGCTCCAGTGCAGGGTGAAAAAATCACCTTCCGCATTACGCACAGGCTCCGGGGTGTCAAGCATTGGCGTGGGCGGCGGTCGTCTGTTGCCGGCATGGAGTTCCAGGCAGCCGAGGTTGTGCAGGATAGAACCGATATGATGTTCATTGAAGACCCGTATACCCAGGCAGATATCTGCCGGTGTCAGGCCAGAAAGGTCGTCAAATTCTTTGCATACTCTGCCGCTGATATCGGCAGGGGGAAAGGTTGCAAAAGGACTCATGCCGCCGGGAGTCTGGTAATACATCCTGGCGGATTCATCCTCCTGCAGGGTCACGCAGATCTGAACAGAACCGTCAACCACGGGAAACGGATCATTGTTTTCCACCCAGTCGCACCCTTTGTCCAGGGTGATGCAGCTTTGAAAACTGCAGGTATCTTTCAGGTTAAGAGGACCCATTTCAGCCAGCATGGTTCCTTCTTCACTGATAAAGCGAACCACGTAAGCCGTATAGCCGTTACATGGGGTAACGGCACAGTTGTCATTGGGCAGTTTGTCACCGGTTATCCGTGCAACGCCGAAGTCGTCAAAGCTGCCAATGTCCAGCAGGCTGAAGATGGGACCTGTTGCGGCGTTTACTCCACAAAGGCGTAAAAGCTGATAGCCTGCAGCATCGCCGGTCAGGTCACGCAATATATAAACGTCTTCGGCCTCCGGCTGCAATTGCCCGCAATCACTTGGTTCCTCTGCAGTATATGAGCACTGTTGGATGGAAAGTGCGGCATCAGGTGCCGGCTGACTGCGGTCATACAGAACACCGCGTATCGGCGGTGATACCGGGCTCTGATTTCCAGCCCCATCTACGCCAATGACCCGGTACCAGTACACCTGGTTGTTTTCGATCGGATTGTCGGCAAGATGATCAATAAAGAAAATCTGCCTGTGCGTCTCTGACAGGTTTCGAGTAGATGCAGGATCATTCGGATCAATGGTGGCGATCCATGCCGGCGGTGTCTCTGCGGGCAGGGAGTCGTTGCAGGTTTCGTCGGGATTTTCCAGGTTGTCCGGCCAGCCGTCTCCATCACTGTCGATCCCCCATGCTGCAGCCTCGGCAGAGGAGTTGAAACGAAAAACACGATACCGGACTACGGCAAGGTCAGCGCAGCGGGTGGCGCCAGTTATGCAGGATTCATCCGGGTCTGTCCAGCAGACAGAGTTTTCATCTGCAGAGCAATATGTGCGTCCCTCTCCGTAATATCTGCTGAAATTGGTCGGAGTAGGTGCATCCCACATCAGGGCCAGCCTGGGCGTTATGTCGTCGTCGGGATCCTTTACCTCCATGGTATGGATATTCCAGGCTGCATGGGGCGGCATGGCATCGGTGACGGTCAGTAATACCGGAGCGACAGGAGCGCAGTAATGACCAAAGATGTCTCTGGCAGCGAGGTAGTAATAGAATTGCTGTCCACGTTCCCAGCTCTCGCCGGCACCCATATGATTCTCTGCACCATCCCTTGCCAGACAGGCGTCCGGGCCTGTTTCCGGGGGAGAACCTGCAGCAACCACCGGCTCAGGTGTGACACGATGCAGTTCCCCGGGAATCCCGTTGCGCAAATTAACAACACCCACATCCGTTGTCGACCAGAACAGTTCGTAGCCATAGGTAAGGAGCTTGCGTCCCATGTCCTGAGGAGAGTCGGAGATGTCCCAGCTCAAGTGTATCTGTTTGTCGTCAAGCCCTGCACTCAGTGGAGAGCAGCTGCTCAAGGTGACCTGCCTGAGGCCGGTGGGAGCGGAAAGGATGGTTTCTGTTGCCGGATCCAGCATTGCGGTCCGGCCGATGGGCGGGGTTTCTCCATCAGCTGTAACAGCAGTCAGCAGATAGCGGTAGGTAGAGCTGCTGTTGATATCTGTATCTATGAAGGCAAGTCCCTGTGCTCTGGCCGCAGTCAGGTGGGAGCGGGTGAGCAGCATGGTACGGAATGGATTGTAGTCGGAAGACAGCGTGTTCAGTAAATCGTGCAGGTAGGCGGCATAATCATTCACCCCGCTGTTCATGCGCTTAAGATCACCTTTCAACAGCAGGGAGCGGAAAGGAAGATCAGTGTTGATATATGTATTGATGGTCGCGGAATCTGCCAGGGAATAAGAAGTTTCCGTCAACAGGACATGGGGTCCATCTTCCACGGAACGGTACAACCTGAAACGGCTGATTTCGGAAGGTATTTCACCTTCAAGAGAACCCCATTCCAGGGCTATCTGCGGAGTTCCGGCCCTGCCCTGCTCAACAACTGCTGTAAAAAAGAGTGCCCCTCCATCAGCGGCTGCAGGAGATAAATGCAGCAGCAGGCTGCACAAGACAAAGAAACAGACAAAAAATTTATACAGAGCGCTCATATATTCTCCAAAATATAAGTATGGCAGGCACTGTTATCTGAAAATACGCCCTCGAAGTACTGCTGGTCCAGCCATGCTGGTTTACTTGATTTTTTATGACAACTGTTAATCACAGCAGTTAATGGAAAGATCTTCGATGTTCCATTCCTGATCATAGCTGGCCTTAAAGGTGGCATCTCCGGTTTCACACCACTTGTCGCGCCGCACATCACTCACCGACTGCCAGCTTCCCGGTGAACAGTCCCCGATTCCGGCCCCGGCCCATCCGCTGCCGGAGAAACTGTAGCTTGTTCCGGACAGCTGCCCCATGCATGTTATCTTTCCCTTCAAGGCGGCAAGGCAGCTCAGGCGGCCATAGGCAGAGCCGCCGACAAGGGCGCCAATGGTTCCCATGGGATCTGGTTCGGTAAAATACCAGGCACCCACATCGGCGCCCAGTCCGATGGTAAAGGCACATCCGTTGTCCCAGACCGGTATATCAACAGATCCCCTGGCATAAATACCGGTCAGGGGGGAAATGTCTCCGATAAACCTTCCCGCTTCCGGGTCTAAACGCTGAAGAACTCCCTGGCCGCTGTCGGGACAGGATCTGCCCAGATAGAATGCAGCTCTGGGAATTTGATAGCTGTCGAAATGACCACTGCCGGTAGCCCCAAAGTATAATTCACATTCTCCGATACCCACTTCAAGGCCGAGGTCATCCAGAACCAGCGGCTCGTAACTGACAGCTCCGTTCAGGTAGCAGTTGCCAAAAAGGGCTACCGGACGAGCATCCTGGTTAATGGTGAAGCCAATTGCCGCTGATTTTATTCCAACCGATCCGCCCAGCATTCGGGCGGTTACATCATGGGTGGAGAGTATGACATCATAATAATTTCCGCTGTTGCCACCGCAGCCGGCCGCACCGTTGTTGGCCGCTAAGGAAAAGACATCCAGGGCGGCGTTATACGATGTGGGATCAGACCCGCCATCAAACACAAACTCGGCGCCCATGTGAATACGCTCAATTTCATCCTGGCTGATCAAGGCGTAACCGTCAATTCCCACACTCTGCAGGCCGGTCCATCCAGAAGACTGTCCCACAGGATGTACCGCTGCAGCGAGTTGTGCAGACAACTGCTTATCAACTACGCTGACCGTCTGGCGAATGAGTTCGTTTATCCTCGCTGTCAACTGGGTGGTTATATTGTCAAGTTGATCGCTGATCAGTCCGAATTGACTGTAATAAGTGGTGTTGAGCAGGGTAACCGGTTCAGAATCAAGAAGGGCGTTGCGAAACATGGTACGCAGATCTGCAGTCGTCGGTTGAGGCAGTGCCGAGTCGGCCGCCTCTGCCAGTGCACTCAGCAGTCCCGGCAGATTGCCCTCCCCGCTTGCCGTGAGAAAGATTTGAAAGGGGATATTGAGGAGCAGAGACAACTGTTCCCCTCCAAACAGGGCAAGAAAGTCTACAGGGACAGGCACCGTTGCTTCAAAAGCGATGCCGGATTGCCCGAGCATGCTGGATTGCGCAACGGCAAAGCTGTCATCCAGAAAAGACTGGGCCCTGGTGCGTACAGAAGCCCAGTCGTCAGTGTCGTCGATGCCGGTCAGGGTCGGCACCCCATCGGGATCGATGTTCCGGCGCAACTCATCAAGTGGCTCCCTGAGTGCTGTCAGCTGCATCTCTACTCCATGGTAATTATTAATGATCCTGCTTTTTATAACCTCAAGCCTGGTCCGGAGGATTGTTATGTTTTCTCGAACTGTACTTCCTTCTCCTATGAGTCGGGTTCCCTGGTGGACCATGGTATCGATACGGCTGTTGCCGCCGTCCAGTATGTCTGTATAGGTTTTGGCAATGACCTGATCGGCCCGGCTGATGGCAAGGTCAAGTTCGTTCAGTGAGGAGTTGACTGTCCGGCGGATATTGCTCAGCAATGAGGTGTCAATTTCAGCACCGAACATCAAGGCTGCATCCTGCAGCTCGTTGCCAAGCGTGTCAAGATCAACACCTCCAATTGCCGCCCGTATATCCGTGATGACTTTCCGGGCCTCCTCCACCTGTTTGAACAGGGGGTTGAGGGAAGGGTCAGGGATCCTCAGCGAGCTGGTGAGGTGAGAGGTGAGGGCATTTTCCAGCAGGGTCAACTCTTCCAGGGTTTGAAGAGCCGCTGTGTCCAGACGGTCAATTATGCCTGAACATCCGGCAGAAGGGTCTGGACATTGCGGAACCAGCTCCTCTGCAGCCTGCTGCACAGTTGTGATGCCGGAATCAAGATGGTCGATAACCATACCCAGCCTGTTGCGGAAAAGTCTGACCTGGTCCTCCATATTCTGCAGGACGTCCAGACCGGGATTATCTGCCAGAGAGAGGAGTGCGGGTACGCCGAACAGGGCAACCGATGAAAGGTCGTTGTAAAGTAGTTCAAACTGTCCCGGGAGTTCCGTGCTGACAATTTCATGCAGATCTGCCCGTATATCCCGCAGGGGAAGAACGAGAATGCCATTGATCATTCCCGGTGCCTGGTGAATATAAGTCAGGTTCCGGGCCGTATCAGTCAGCATTGGTTCCAGGGCCGCATCCAGCAGCAGGTTGTCAAATTCCGGAGCGAGTACAGCGGTCAGATCTCCACCGGTCAGAGACAGCATCTTCTCTTCAAGGTCATAGAGACAGGTCTCCTCACCATTGATGCTGGTGCAGAGAACACTACTCATTGAAAAGGCCGGATCCACGTGCAGCACCTCATGGAGGAAGATATCAAGTGTTCCGGTATAGTTGCCGATATCCAGTTGAAAATTCTGCAGGGCAGCTACATCGGCACTGAGGCGAAAGGAAAGTTTTGTTTTTTTCGGGGTAATATAATCCGGAACACTTTGAACCTGGACAACCCCGAAAATATCGGCTTCTTTCGGCAGACCCGAGAATCGGGGCCCACTGTCCAATGCTGTGCGCTGGTAGACGGCATAGGCGTTGAGATTCACCATGTCTCCGGAAGGCCAGGAATAGGAGAAATATGGTTTTGGCGGTTCCCTGCCTTCGGTATGCAGCCGGTTCCTCAGGGTTGTAACAGTATCTCCCAGATAGGCTGGATTTTCCGGAACACCATCCCTGTTGAGATCATTTGCTGTTTCGTCCTGGAAGATGTACAGATCAAAGTCCTCTCTGTCTTGAGCCCCGAGGTTGTCAAAATGACCGGCCAGGCGGAGATCGTCAAAGAGCGGGACATCGGTCAGGCCTGCAAGAACGGAAAAACCGTTCCACTGAGGCAGGAGTGCGTTGCCGTTCGTATCTGTCGGTACCTGGTTGAGATAGGCGGTTCGCAGCCGGATGTCGAATCCACGGCCGTTTGTGCTGTCCACGGGAGAATCACACCGGCTCTGGACATCTCCGTAAAATTCCTGATCATGCAGCACTCCCGCAGAACTGTAAAAGCCGGACAGTGTCAGTGGATTATCCAGGCCGTCGATCTGGTTTCTGGTGTGAAGTTGCAGCACCTTGTCTGCAGAGGGGCAGATTTGATTTCCAGCGTTCTGGTCAGGGGAATACTCAAAGGCCATGCCGGTAAGCAGCACCGGCATGTTCCAGTACATAAGGGTCTGGCACCCCTTATGTTCCCCCTGGTCGTCACAGGCCGGCCAGGTGGGTTCGTCCCCGGTGTCGACCTGGCCCGATCCCAGGTTGCCGTCACAGGTCAGGTCAAGGTTGAGAAAGGCGACATTGAAATCCTGCTGATTGCCGTCTATGTCGTTGGCTACCGGTCCGTCCCGCAGAGAGATAGTACCGTCAATAAAGGTGTAACTGTTCAGCCTGTTGCGATCCTGTCGAAAGGCAAACCGGCTGAAGTTAAACGTGTAGCCGTAAATATCAACGGTGCCGTCCACTGTTGAGTCAAAGGCGGTATTAAACACGCCGGTAAGCCCGCCCGGTCGCAGGACATATTTTACTGCAGGTCGATCAATCATGCTGATATGGGCTGGAACAGTGTCAGCGGCAAAAAAACGGATCAGAGTCTGGTTGTTGAGAAGTTGGCCTGCACCTTCATCCAGGCTTGTGTAATTTTCCGGCCCAAGGTTGAGGCCGGCAAAGAAGCCATCCCCCCTGGTTGCGGCAGGATTGGCCGGGTCGTGGAGAGGCAGGAACGTCGCCGGCCCCGCCTGGTCGTTAAACAGGTAGGAGCCGAGCAGCACCTGGCTCAGGCGCAGGGGCTCTGCAAGAGTCTCAGCTGTCTGCGGCATGATAAAGCCGGGAACGAGAAAGGCTCCGCTGCGGTTGCGATCCTGCCTGATATATGTTCCCGGCTGCTGGTTCGGAGTTCCGTTATCATCCTGCAGAGGAAAAACACCCCACTCTGTCGAATCTTCGCCGGTATCATTGAGATCCATGTCCATGGACGGACCGATGTCGGCAAATCCGATACCAAAGGCACCGGAAGCGTGCAGGCCGGCCCGTGCTGCATTGACCCGGTACCACCTGGCATCATAGGTGTTGCCGCTGCACTCCGGTCCCATGCAGCTCCGATCAAATTTCATGGTAAAGGTTACGTTGTTGAGCGTGCCTTGCTGTATGGTGCTGTCTTCAAGTATCAGGCCAAGATAATCAAACCCGAGGCGTGCTCTTGGGAATGATGTCTGTAACCCGTTTCCGCTATCACCCTGAAACCACAGAAGCCCGTCAAGACCATTCCGGTCAAAGGTTACGGTGTTGGACGCAGACTGGATGGGATTGGAAAAAATAATATCATTTGCGGGAAAGGATGTTCTCGGGTCAGCAGGGGCAAGAGCCTGCACGGCCTCCTGGTGGATGTACACCGGGTATGGCTGGAAAAGGGAAATTCCGCTGCTGTTGATATTTATCGGCAGTCGTATGGCCGAACTTTTCAGGTAGAACGGCAGACCGTAACTGTGCAGATAAGAAACAAAGGTTGAGATGGTCACACCTTCGAGGCTTTGTTGAAAGGAACGACCGGGAAAGTTGATCTGATCTGTCCCAAAGGGATCAATGAGACCACCATTCTCTCCGTGGGCCGTAATGGTTTCGGGCAGGGTGACAACTGCAGCGCTGAAGGCACCACCATTTGCATCCAGCGTGGTTTCTGCAAATTCAACATGGAGACCGGCCACCGTGGCGGCAAGAGTACCAAGGACCGCCTGCCCTGAAATCAGGTGCAGGTCAACACTGAATCCATCGGAGTTATCCTGCTTTTCTGTGCAGAGACCGGCTGCATTCACTGGATAATTCTCTGCCATGTCACTCCAGTTTCCGGTAAGGGAAGCCAGGCTGATATTATCCGCAAAAACGGTTCCGCATTCCAGTGAGGGGCCAAGGCTGATACTGGAAAATTCTGTTTCAACGTTATTAAAGTAGAGCAGGCCGGAAAAAACTGTGTAGCTGAAATCATTTGTTGCCAGCATGTTGTTGGGGCTGAAGGCGTCTGCAATGGATGCAGCAGTGGTGGTCACGAGATATGTGGCGGTTTGCATGCTTTCGTCTGTGCCGCCGGCATCAGGCAGGGGATATTCGGGTGTGTGGGTAAAGGAATAGCGTTGGCTGGCTGGGTCGGCCTGCCAGGTCGGTGTCAGCTCTTCAGTATACAGTGTGGTCTGAGCGTCTGCATTATCCCTGTTCAGCAGTCGGGTAGACAGCGTGATGGTTTTGGGCGGAGAACCTTCGCATTCAATCCGAACATTTTCCAGGCGGAGCTGTTCAGGGGGCTGACCCTTGATGACCCAGCGCGGATCAGCAATCCGGGGAGGCATCGCTGCCATGGAGATATCCCGGATAACCGTCAGATCAGTGGAATACCCATCTGAATTTGCTCCTGACGCAGTGCAGAGGCCGGCCAGGGAAAAGTTGTCTTCCCACCAGGAAGTTGTCCAGTTGCCGGTCACTGCTGAGAGATAGGTATCACCACTGCAGACCGACGAGTTTGCCGGAGTCAGGGCGTTAATCGTGTAGACAGTCCTGTCGTAGATCAGATGAGCTGAAAAAACTGTGTATTGAAAGGATGCGCTGTCTGCCCGGTTATTGAAAACGTTGGATTCAATGGGAAGTTTATCGCCTTTGACATGAGCGGAGAGGTAGTATTCTGCGGTATGCAGGTTACCTGTACCGCTTCCGGGAAGCGGCATTGCAAAGGAGAGACTGTTGAGATCGATGTAGTAGCCGGAAGGACTGCGTGTCCAGTCAAAGGGGGAAAAGGTCTGGATGGCTGCGGTGCCCACATCCGTATCATCAGCTGCAAGGCGTAGGGTCGTCGTTACAGTCGTGGTCGATGGGAGAGAGTCACCGGAGGCAAGAAGACACCAGATCCGGGCTGAATACGTTTTGGCATCCGGAGTTCTCCCCTTGAGTACGTAGTCGGCGCCGCCGGTTATGCCTACTCCCCCTTTAGAAAAGGTAAGATCCAGTGCCAGGGCGGGATAGGGAAAAAGAAGCACTGCAGGCAGCAGTGCGGTCCAGAGATATTTACAACAGGTATTCCTGCAAGCCATTCTCTTCCTCCCCGTGGGCGAATGGATAAAGTACCAGTGGCGGTTTTTCCTGCACTGTTGTCTGTGGGATATCCGGTAGAAAAATCAACCGTACAGCGTCCCTTATCTCTTTATACAGGGGGAAAGGGTACAAAGAGGTTACAAAAAGAGGGGGCAGAGATTTTTTTTGGGCTGTTTGGAAAAAGATGATCAGGAAGTCGGCGGCGGACCAGGATGATCATTTCTGCAGACACCACTGAAAGAACTGGATGCAACAGGAATTTTTGATAAACCAGCATGGCTGGACCAGATTTTTAACGTCACAGCCACAACAAAGGATGAAAACAGCCCGAAACAGCGTACTTCGTGGGCGATTTTCGGATAAACCAGCATGGCTGGACCAAGATTTTTAACGTCACAGCCACAACCAAGGATGAAAATATCCTGATACGACATCACTTCGTGGGTTATTTTCGGATAAACCGATTATAACCGCTGTTCTGCCGGCCGGGCCCTTTTACCGGGCCGAAGAGTACCATCAGGATTACTACAGGAAAAATGTCATGCAATATTCCAGATACAAGGTCGGTTCCGGCCGGGCCGGTTTTCTGGAGAAGACCTGGAAGAGTCAGGAAAAAAACGAGCAAAAAAAATACACCCGGCCGGGTGATGAGCTTTTAAAAGAACTACTCACCCCGCTGCAGTATAAGGTGACGCAGGAGGAGGGGACGGAGCCGCCTTTTAACAATGCTTACCGGAACAATAAGAAGGATGGAATTTATGTGGATATCGTCTCGAGAGAGCCTCTTCTTTCCTCAACTGATAAATATAAATCCGGCACCGGCTGGCCCCGTTTTATCCGGCCCATCAACAAGGGAAACCTGGTAGAACGTAAGGGCCGGAAGTTTTTTACCGTCCGCACAGAGATCCGCAGCAAACAAGGGGATTCCCACCTGGGGCATGTATTTGATGACGGTCCAGCCCCTACCGGCCTGCGTTACTGCATCAACTCTGCGTCCCTGCGATTTGTGGCCAAAGAAGAAATGCAGGACAATGGGTATGGTGAGTACCTGAAACTTTTTGAGTCGCAGCCGACACAGAATTCGTCTTTTCCCGATCAATAGAATTTCTGCTGCGGGTGCCCCTGCTTAACTGTTGGACGAAAGTATTTGTGCCAGGGTTGAGCGCAGTTCTTCTATCTGATAAGGTTTTGGAATTACGGCACTGAGTCCGAAGACGGTAAAATGAGCCATGATGGGATCGTTGCGTAGCCGCTTGAGGCCATACCTTTCGCCTGTCCCCTGGGTAATAGCCGACACTCACATCCATCTCAGTGGGCACGACACGGTTGATTATTTCAATCAGATTAACACGACGACAAAAAGCAGCAATTACTGGAAGGTGATCAGCTCGAGAGATCTGCATTTGTTCCAGAACATCATCTGTTTTGACCATAGCTATTCCACTACCTCAAACGTGGCAGGAGCAATACGGCGAACCAGTATACCCTGCTTTGATTTCTTGGCCAGAGCACTGGATAAAGAATCACGATCTGTTACCCGCCCATATTCATCTTGATTTTACGTTTAATATTCATGAGGCTTGAAATTCAAGATTATACCTTGTTACCAAGGTGGGTAAAGTGTGTTTGACCTCAAAGTAATGCGGATCAGTAAGTCACTTTTGGGAGTTTAAATGACGGCACATTGGAAAAGAGTATAATTTTGGACTAACGCTGGCTTTGCCAAATAACGAGAAATTTTAAACCATGGTCAAAAAAACTCATGGAATATTTTGACTTCAGTAGAAAAAAGAGATAGATTGCGGGGCATGAAGGAAAGATATCTACACCAGCAGGTCGTCCGTGATCTGAAGAAGAAAATGGTTTTTATCAGCGGACCAAGACAGGTCGGTAAAACCACTCTTGCCAAGTCTCTTCTGAAAACGGACGCATCCTACCTCAACTGGGACATTCCCGCCCATAGGGAATCGATTCTCCGCAGAGAACTTCCAGTAACGGAAATGTGGTGTTTTGATGAAATCCATAAGTACAGCTCCTGGCGGGATTTTCTTAAAGGTGTGTACGATGAATTCCATCAGGAGCACCGGATCCTGGTCACAGGAAGTGCGCGTCTGGACATGCTGAGAAAATCCGGAGATTCACTCCAGGGCAGGTACCACCATTTGCGCATGCACCCCCTGTCGGTGAAAGAATTGGGAATCACCAGCCAGGAGGATTTTTTGAGGTTGCTTAAGCTCGGAGGATTCCCGGAACCGTGGTTTTCAGGCTCAGCAGTTGAGGCAAAACGGTGGTCAACCAACTACAGATCGCTTCTGGTCAACCAGGAATCGACCAGTATTGAAACTATTTCTGATCTCTCAAAACTGGAACTTCTGTCCCTGCGCCTGCCTGAACTCATCGGTTCCCCTCTATCCATTAACGCTTTACGCGAAGATCTGCAGCTGGCTCATAAGACAGTGAGTCGCTGGCTTGATATCCTGGAAAATATCTATATGATATTCCGGCTGGCTCCCTTTGGTTCGCCCCTGATCAGGGCAGTGAAAAAGGAACAGAAACATTATCATTTTGACTGGACCTTGGTGCCGGACATGGGGGCACGATTTGAAAACCTGGTTGCCTCCCATTTATTAAAATGGGTCCACTTCAGAAGAGATGTTTTTGGAGAGGAGATTGAGTTGCGCTATTTCAGAGATACAGATAAACGAGAGGTTGACTTCTGTGTCACCCTAAACCGGAAACCAACAATGTTTGTGGAATGTAAGTGGTCTGAAAACTCGACCAGCCCCCATTTATACTATTTGAAGAAGAAATTCCCGGAAGTTGAATATACCCAGGTTACAGCAATAGGAGAGAGAAGTTTTATTGATAAAAAAGGTATTATCCACCTGTCTGCTGTAGAATTTTTACGGAAACTGGTGTGAACAGTGTTTAAGCCAAACAGATATCATGGTGAGATCGTTGCCGGTTCTTTGATGGTACCTGCGCGATAATTCAAAATGCTTTGTGATTATCCGTTATTTTTTTCGTTTTTTTAAGGGAATGCTGTTTCTTCTTTCTTTGTTTCGTTAAATTCGTTTTGTTCGTAGAGGGAGATTAACCAATATTAATAGGGAACTTTGCTCGATTCAGTGTAGGGGTACTCTCTCCTTATCATTATGTAATGTGATGGACTCGACAAAAGTCAAAAGCGCCATTTGCCCAGTACGGAATTACAAGATGATACGACCTGTCCACCGTCGATTTCGTGGCTTATCGGAGTCTCAGGAGTTCGCTCGTCATGTGGACATTGCCACACATAACCGGAAGTCTCTACTATCTACGACACCGATATTCCTGTGAATTAAAAAAAGGTTAATCGGCGGTAAAGGCTGCCCGTAGATATTCCCGGTTGAGGCGGGCAATATTGCGGATGGAAATGGACTTGGGACAGACATTCTCACATTCCCGCTCGTTGCTGCAGTTGCCGAATCCGGCCTTGTCCATGGCCGTAACCATGGAAAGCGCCCTGCGTTTACGTTCAGGGCTGCCCTGGGGCAGCAGGGCGAGTTGCGAGACCTTGGCCCCGACAAAGAGCATGGCCGCAGCATTGGGGCAGGCGGCAACACAGGCGCCGCAGCCAATGCAGGCGGCGGCATCCATGGCCTGTTCGGCATTGGCCTGAGCCACCGGGATCGAGTTGCCGTCCTGGGCGGATCCGGCATTGACCGAGACGTAGCCCCCGGCAATAATCACCTGATCAAAGGCGGACCGGTCAATAATTAGATCTTTGATCAGCGGAAATCCCTTGGCACGGAAGGGTTCGATGGTAATGGTCTGGCCGTCCCGGAAGTGCCGCATATGGAGCTGGCAGAGGGTGGTTTCCCGTTCCGGGCCATGGGCGGTGCCGTTGACAACCGCCCCGCACATGCCGCAGATGCCCTCTCTGCAGTCATGGTCAAAGGCTACCGGTTCCCGTCCCGACAGGGTGAGCTGTTCGTTGAGCACGTCCAGCATTTCGAGAAAAGACATATCCGTGTCGACGCTTTCAAGGACGTGTTTCTCAAAGGATCCCTGGAAATCAGCACCTGATTGCCGCCAGATTTTTATCGTTATTGTGATCGTTTTTGCCATATCAATACTATCCGATGAATGTTAACTCTCAGTCCCTATTCCCTAATTGCTACTTATAGCTGCGCTGGGAAGGGGTGACGTTTTCAAAACTGAGCTGTTCCTTGTGGAGTGCGGGTTCCGTTCCCTCACCCTTGTATTCCCAGACCGCGACATGGGTATAATGCGCATCATCACGTTTGGCCTCATGTTCCTCGGTCTGGCTCTCCTCGCGCAGGTGGCAGCCGCAGGACTCTTCCCGGGCCAGGGCATCGCGCACCATAACATCGGCAAATTCCAGGAAATCCGACACCCGGCCGGCCCGTTCCAGTGACTGGTTGAGCTGTTGTCCGGTACCGGGGACCAGGACATTATTTTTAAAATCATCACGAATTTCCGGGATCTTATTCAGGGCATACTCAAGGCCTTTTTTATTTCTGGCCATGCCGCAGTGGTCCCAGAGCAGGCTGCCCAGCTGCCGGTGATAATGATCCACGGTCTGCAGTCCTTTTTTCCCGGAACGGGTATTTTTGAGTAAATCCTCTGTCGCCGCCTGTACCGCTTTTTCCGCCTTGTCATAGGGTTTATGACCGGTGCTGAGATCACAGGCTCCGGCCCGGGCCAGATAGTTGCCCATGGAGTAGGGTAGGACAAAATAGCCGTCGGCCAGGCCCTGCATCAGGGCCGAGGCCCCGAGCCGGTTGGCGCCGTGGTCGGAAAAGTTGGCCTCGCCGACAACAAACAGGCCGTCGATTGTGGACATCAGGTTGTAATCCACCCACAGACCGCCCATGGTGTAATGGACGGCAGGGAAGATTTTCATCGGTTCCCGGCTCGGATCGCTGCCGGTAATCTTTTCATACATCTGAAAGAGATTGCCGTATTTCTTCAGGATGACCTCAAGCCCGTCACGCTTGATTGCCTCCTGGAGGTCGAGATACACGGCCAGGCCGGTTTCACCTACGCCCTGACCCTGGTCGCAGACTTCTTTTGCATTGCGGGAGGCGACGTCCCGGGGAACCAGATTGCCGAAACTCGGGTATTTCTGCTCCAGATAATAGTCACGTTCATCTTCGGGTATTTCCGTCGGTGGCCTGGTGTCGTGCTTCTTTTTCGGCACCCAGACCCGGCCGTCGTTGCGCAGGCTCTCACTCATCAAGGTGAGCTTGGACTGGTAATCGCCGTGGACCGGGATACAGGTGGGATGGATCTGGACAAAACAGGGGTTGGCAAAGCCTGCCCCGTGCTTGCAGGCCCGCCAGGCCGCGGTGACATTGGAGGCCATGGCATTGGTGGATAGATAAAAGACATTGCCGTAGCCGCCGGTGGCCAGGACAACGGCATGGGCGGAATAACGTTCGAGTTTGCCGGTGATCAGGTTGCGGCAGATAATGCCCCGGGCCCGGCCGTCAACGATCACCAGATCCATCATCTCGCGGCGGGAGTAGATGGTGACTTTGCCGCTGGCCACCTGACGCATCATTGCCGAATAGGCCCCGAGCAGCAACTGCTGGCCGGTCTGACCGCGGGCGTAAAAGGTTCGTGAGACCTGAGCGCCGCCGAATGAACGGTTAGCCAGGGTACCTCCGTATTCGCGGGCAAATGGAATCCCCTGGGCCACGCATTGATCAATGATGTTGTTGGAGACCTGGGCCAGGCGGTAGACGTTGGCTTCCCGGGCCCGGAAATCGCCGCCCTTTATGGTGTCGTAAAAGAGGCGAAAAACGGAGTCACCGTCGTTCTGGTAGTTTTTTGCCGCATTGATCCCGCCCTGAGCGGCAATGGAATGGGCCCGGCGCGGGCTGTCCTGGATGCAGAAGGATTTGACATTATAGCCAAGTTCACCCAGGGTCGCAGCTGCAGAAGCCCCGGCCAGGCCGGTGCCGACAACAATAACTTCATATTTGCGTTTGTTGGCCGGGTTGACCAGTTTATTGTCAAATTTGCAGGAATCCCATTTGTCGGCCAGCGCTCCTGCTGGTATCTGTGCGTCAAGCTGTATTTTTTTATCATTTCTATCTCAGTTGATTGCCGGAAAACAACAGCAGCAGGACAATGGTAAGGAAAATTCCGGCAATACTAAAACATCCGGCCCAGCTGATTGCCCGGAGGAATCCGTCATATTTCGGATGATTGATGCCGATTGACTGGAAAACAGACCAGAAACCATGGCTGATATGGAGGCCGAGAATCAGCATGGCTGCAGCATAAATGATACTGTAGAGGGGATTGTTCAGTATCGGGCCGACGATATCGGCAATGGGCTTATCCTGGCCGGTAAAATGAAAGTTGAGCAGGTGCAGCAGGATAAAGGCAAGGATGGCCAGACCGGTGTAGGGCATGGTTGTCGATCCCCAGGTGCGACCTCCTGCAGGTTTCTGTACGGCATACCTGCTTTCACGGGCGGTGCGGTTTTGCAGAAAAAGGGTCAGCCCGGTATATATATGGACAAGGAAGATGGTCAGTAGGCCGACCTCGGCGATATTGATGAGAATACCGAGCGAGTGCAGGTGCTCGGCATAGCTGTTAAAGGCCTGTCGTCCCCAGAAAATCGAGCTGTTGCCGGCGGCATGAACCAGCAGAAAACCGCCCAGCAGAAAGCCGGTGACGGCCATGATATATTTCTTGCCAACAGATGATGTACAGGCCTGCCTGAACCATGACATGATGACTGTCCTATTCGGTTATTTTGATCATTTTTAATTGCCTGATTGTATTGCTTTCGTTTGGAGAACACAATGGCAAAAAAAGAAAAAATCAACGACCGATATTTCGAGTCCGGCCGTTCCCTGTTACCGGGTAGATCCAGGCAGGCGACAGCTCTGCTTGAACACTGCATGCTTTGTCCGCGACGATGCGGAGTGAATCGGCTGCAGGGGGAAACCGGCTTTTGCGGTATCGGACGCAAGGCAAGAATAGCCGCCTACGGGCCTCATTTCGGCGAGGAATCAGTGCTGGTCGGGTCAACCGGTTCCGGGGCTATATTTTTTGGGGGCTGTAATCTGCAATGCGTATTCTGTCAGAACGAGGATATCAGTATCCTTCATGATCATGAAGGAAATATCGATGCTCATGGTGGTGATGCCGGGGGAGAGGCAGTGGACGGCCGCCAACTGGCCATGATAATGCTTGAGCTACAGGAAAAAGGCTGCCTGAATATTAATCTGGTCACACCCTCGCATGTGGTGCCGCAGATTCTTGAGGCCCTGGCCGAGGCCGCGGCAATGGGGTTAACCCTGCCCCTGGTCTACAATACCAGCGCCTACGATTCGGTTGAAACCCTGCAGTTGCTTGATGGAATAGTCGATATTTATATGCCCGACTGCAAGTTCCAGCGCAAAGAGTCTGCAGCCCGTTATCTTGGAGCCCCGGATTATCCGCAGGTCATGCAGCAGGCAATTGTCGAGATGCACTCTCAGGTCGGTGATCTGATTTGTGGCCGGCAGGGAGAGGCCGTCCGGGGCCTGCTGGTTCGCCATCTGGTGATGCCGGGCCTGCTTGAAGAAACAGCGCAGATTATGCAATTTCTGGCGCATAAGGTTTCGTCGGAGACCTTTGTCAACGTGATGGATCAGTATCGTCCCTGTTACCGGGCGGCTGAGTTTGCAGAGTTAAACAGGGTGCTGCGGCCGGATGAGTATGAGCAGGCCATGGAAATGGCTCGAAAAGCAGGCCTGCACAGGTTTGAAGAACGGGATTTTGGGCGGCTGCTTGCTCTTCTGAAACTGGATCCCCGCTAACAACATGCGGGGATGACAAAAAAAACAAAATAGAAGTCTTTTTTGGGTGAGCGTCAGTTGTTGGCATGATATTCGTCAACCCGCTGCATGCCTTCCATGAGCAGTTTCATGAAGTAGCCGATTTCCGGGACATCGAAATCTTCCGGCGGCAGGCCGGGGGTAAACTTGAAGCGGCCGTTTTTTTCCCGTAAGACTTCGTAAAAAGCCTCTTCTCCCTTGACTCCGGCATAGGTTGCCTTGATCAGGGCCCCCTGGCGCAGGGAAAAACGGGCTGTTCCCTGGGGTAACTGGGTGATGGTCAGGATGCCGGTCTTGGAATTCATATTCAGGGTTTGAAACAGCGCTTCGGGCGGGATCTCCTCAAGCTTTCCTATCATGCCCGAGGCATAGTCGTCGGAGCGTACCTTGTTGGAATCCGACAACCGTTTGGCCAGCAGGCGGGTGAAGTAGAGTTGCAGGGAAGGGTATTTCCGCAGTATATTTTTAAAACGCTTATGGTCAATGTAGAGAGCTTCGCATTCCTCACCAGCCTGGACGGTGGCACCGACGTTTTCATCGCAGATCAGGCTCATCTCGCCGAAGACCTCACCCTTGTTGAGGGTGGTGATGGAGATTCCGGCATCGTTGAGGACCTCAACCTGTCCTGAGACGACAACATAGAAGTTGCCGCCCGGATCCCCTTTACGGATGATGATGTCGTCTTTTTTGAATTTCTTTAATTTAAAGAATTTTATAACCGAACTTAAGTTATTCTGGTCAATGTTGCGGAAAAAGGAAAAGCTACTGAGCATGTGAACGATGCTGCTCAGTTCATTGTTTTCATCAGTCGGGTCATTGGGATCGGCCTGAAACCCCTGGGAATGCTCAAGGCGTATGGAACCGGTGCAGCCGCTGCAGGATATCATACAGTCGGGAATCTGATCGGCCCGCTCATATTCAATAATGATTTTGGTCAGGTCGCCACAAAAAATTTTGCAGTGTTCACGGCCGGGCGGTGAATGGACAACCGTGGTGTTGATAAAAGAATGCTCACCATCACTCTCCATATCGATGGCAATACCGGAGACAGTGAAAATGTCACCGTACCTGTACAGGGGGCAGTGACGGGTTTCACAGATTCTGAATGATATCTTTGGAAATCCCATGAACCTGTTTTTTCTCCTGGTTTTCTATTTTATCTCCGTTAACCGGCCGGAGGGACAGTGCTGTAAAATGAGGATGAATAATCCTTGTGTTTAGTCTATTATGCACAAAAAGAAGGGCGGTAAGCAACCGATTTTTTTTCTTTGCTTACGTTTTATTCCTGTCGCCGCTGCAGGGTAGACATTCTCTCGAATAACAAAAATGTAATCATGCTCAATAGTTCTGTTACGCCGGAAGGCTTCCGGGTCGGGGTGCATAAACCCTCCTATTCCGTACCGAATTTTCGCAACGGCTCCGAGCTTTCTTCGCTCGGCGAATATATTGACGGCGGCTGTCACGAAAACCATCGGAATTTCCCTGACGGGGATGTGGTGGAAGAGGGGGCCCGCTGGATATATGAGATAGTCAACCCCTTCCCGTGGCGAGGCGCCACCTATATCGAATCGGGTTGGGCCGGATCCAGGGCGGAGTCGCCGGAAACCATTACGATGGCTCCTCCGGCACAATGTTCTCTGCAGAAGGTGCTGGCCGAGCATCTGGATAGTGATACAATTCATCAGGTGCTGGCCGGTTTACCGCGTCCCGTGCTTTACGATCTGGCCGCCAATTCAACGGATGGGGATGAACTTGTCCTGATTGCCGAGAACTGCTGCACATTTACCCATGACGAGGATGGCCTGCCCACGGGTCTTGTCTATATTAAAAAAAATGTTAAAAAGAATGAACAGGTCCGAGCGGACATTGATGACTTTGAACTCTTTGAAACCGTAGCCAATAATCCCTATCTTCCCGATATCTACAAAGAGGTTATGGTCCTGCGGCCGGGAGTGCAGGGAGAGAGCGAGATTGTCGGTGATTTCCGGCAGGAGGCGACCCATGTCTTTGAATATCTGCGCCGCAACTCCTATATCCCCTGGGGTCATTATGCCGCCAATATGGCCAACGATGCCATCCGTTACCGGACTTCCGATTTAAACCGGACCGATATGCAGGGGTTGCGTCACCTGTACTACCAGCGCAGCTATGTGATCCTGGCCCGGCAACTTGGACTTCAGGTTGAAATCCGGGGCCGGGGGCTTTCAGATATTGAGCTTGAACAGCTGCGGGTCGATATCCTTGCTGTTCAGCAAAAGGAGAACAACGGCCACCATCCGGCCACCCTGTGGGGCTGGAATTTCGGCTATGATTTTTCCGGTTCCGGTTGTCGGCTTCACGCCTCGCACCAGATGATTCACCAGCAGTATGCCATGGTCCCGGAAATGGTGACAACCCTGGATGGCGGCGAGATGCCGAGCTATGGCTGCGGCGATCTGGTTGCCGACACGATAACCCGCTACCGGCAGGAGTATGGGCGGGATTTTTTCAGCGACTACCTGGACGCTATTCGAAACAACCGGCGAATGGACGGGCGCGATCTTCCGGAAAGTCTGGTGGTTTACGAGAATGCATCCGTACTCCTTTTTGTGCCCAAGGCCCAGGTCTCCCAGTGGGAGCTGCAGCTGATGGTCATCGCAGATGACGATGGACAACCGGTCGGCAATATTATCGAGGCCGATGGGCAGGTGCGAACTGCAATTGATGAGGGGATTCTTCTGGCCCAGCATATTTATGCCGGTCTGGGCGCAAAGATGGTTACTTCTCTGGAGTATCCCAAGAGAATTGGTGTTGTCAACGGACAGCGACTGTTGTACTCTTTCCTGCCCAAGCTGCCCTGGTCCATGGGCGCATTCAGCGAGGCGCAGCTCCGCTTTATCTGC
Organism: Deltaproteobacteria bacterium; assembly: GCA_024280455.1. GTDB lineage: Bacteria > Desulfobacterota > Desulfobulbia > Desulfobulbales > Desulfobulbaceae > DRLX01. The sequence goes on from JAJRQC010000056.1 coordinate 67,623, forward strand.
GGCCATTTCCCGGAGGATTTTGCGCGCGCATGCAGGGCGCAGGCTGAGAAAATGAACAATTAAAAAATCCTATTTACCTGGGAATAACTTTAAGATTTGGTTGTGGAATCGATAAGCGAATTTCGTGGATTGAGACCCGACACAATGCATATGATGATTGAATGAATTCAAAAAAAATGAAAAAAGGATATTTTGGACAGTGGGGCGGGGCCTTTATCCCTGAAGTGCTGCACGCCACCTTCAGCGAGCTTAATGACGAGTATGAGAAATGCAGGCAGGATCCGGCCTTCTGGCAGGAATATCTTGACCTGATGAGTAACTATTCCTGCCGGCCGACACCGCTGACCTTTGCCGAAAATCTGAGCAGTCATTTTGGCGGGGCGCGGATCTATATCAAGCGTGAAGATCTCAATCACACCGGAGCCCACAAGGCCAACAATGTCATGGGCCAGGGGCTGCTGGTCAGGCGGATGGGAAAAAACGGGTTATTGCCGAAACCGGAGCCGGCCAGCATGGCGTGGCCACCGCGACCATGGCCGCCCGTTTTGGATTTGACTGCACCATTTACATGGGCGAGGAAGACGTGGCTCGACAGCGGCCCAATGTCTTCTGGATGGAAAAACTCGGAGCAACGGTAGTGCCGGTAACAGATGGTTCGCGAACGCTGAAAGATGCCATCAACGAGGCCTTCCGCGACTGGGTCACCAGTATGGACAATACTCATTATGTACTGGGCACGGTCTGCGGGCCACATCCTTTTCCCGAGATGGTGGCCTGGTTTCAGTCGATCATCGGCACAGAGGCCCATAAGCAGATTCTTGCCCAGCACGGCGGCATGCCTGCCCGGGTCTATGCCTGTGTCGGAGGCGGCTCCAATGCCATGGGCATCTTTCAGGGTTTTCTTGATGAGAGCGACGTTGAGTTGATTGGTGTTGAGGCCGGAGGTAAGGGCCTTGATACCGACCAGCATGCCTCCCGCATGGTGGGAGACCGGGCAGCCGCAGGGGTTGCCCAGGGCTATAAAACCATGTTTCTTCAGGATGATGACGGCCAGATGCTTGATACCCATTCCATTGCCGCCGGTCTTGATTATGTCGGGATTTCACCGATCCTGTCCGATCTCGGTGAGAAGGGGAGAGTACGCTTTGAGGCGGCCACCGATGATGAGGTTCTTGAGGCCCTGACCCTGACCATGCGCACCGAGGGGATTATTCCGGCTCTGGAATCCTCCCATGCCTTTGTCCAGGCCTTTAAAGAGGCCCCGTCGATGAGCAGGGATGAGGCCATTATAATCAATATGTCCGGCCGCGGCGACAAGGATATCTTCACCATCGCCCATGCCTTTGATGATCCCTCCTGGAAGGAATTTATCATTGCCCGGGCGGATTCCTATCGATAATTTTTGAGTAACAGCCGGTGGTTTTACAAGTTTCCTGCACCCATCTGAATAGTTTATCCGAAAATCGCCCACGAAGTGATGCCGATCCGGGCTATTTTCATGCTTTGTTGTGGCTGTGACGTTAAAAATCTCGGTCCAGCCATGCTGGTTACATTTTTATTATCCTTCACAGATTGCAGGTTGAGTCAAAAAAACTCAAAACTCAAAACTCTGAACTCTGAACTAAAAATAATGAAACTCCATGACGAACTTCGCAGTAGGCGAGATCAAAAAAAGATTCTGCTGATGACCCATCTGGTACTCGGCTACCCCTCCTTTGAGACCAATCGTGAGGTCATTAAACAGATGGCGGAAAACGGGGTGGACTGTATTGAATTGCAGATTCCATTCTCAGAACCCATGGCTGATGGTCCGGTTATTCTGAAGGCCAATCAAAAAGCACTGGCTACCGGCATCAAAGTGGAAGACTGTTTTGAATTTGCAGCTGAAATGGTTGCCGCCTTTCCCCAGGTCAACTTTTTGTTTATGACCTATTATAATATTGTCTTTCGCTACGGGGAGCAGAAGTTTCTCACCCGTGCGGCCGAGATCGGCATGAAGGGCACGATTGTTCCCGATCTGCCGCCGGAAGAGGGGGAGAGCTATTTGACTGCCAGCCGCGCCCTTGATCTTGCCCCGATCACCTTTTTCACCCCGACCTCCACCGATGAACGAATGCAGGAGGTGGCCGCTGTCGGCGAAGGCTTTGTTTACGTGGTTGCCCGCCGCGGAGTAACCGGTGAACATACCGAAATGGACAAGGGCCTGATTGAGTATCTGGCCCGTTGCCGGGCTGCAACCGAGCTGCCGCTTGCTGTCGGATTCGGGATAGCAAGTCGTAAAGATGTGGCCATGCTTGAGGGGAATGCGGATATGGCGGTTATCGGCACCGCCACCATCCGGCTGGTGGATGAGCAGGGGGCCGGAGCCGTGGGGCCGTTTATTGCCGAATTGCTCGGAACCTGATTCTGAAGGTCTGAAGTCCCAGGGAGAACAAAATAAGAACGACCGTCCCGGCCAGGACGTTCTTTTATTCACATGGTGCATCTTTCTCATATGGGATATCCATGCTCCGGCCTGCCGCTATCTGCTCCCGAAACCACCGGCCCGGTTTATCAAGTAACTCGGTAATCTGATCTGCAGGAAGGGGGGGGCTGAACAAATATCCTTGAATAAGCAAGCAGCCATGCTCATCCATAAACTGCAGTTGTTCACTGGTTTCGACCCCCTCGGCTACCACCTCAAGACCAAGGCAGTCGGCCATATTGATGATCGTTGCCGTCAGGATGACATCATCGGGGTTGCCGGGCAGATCCTTGATAAAGGAGCGATCGATTTTCAGTATATCAATGGGCAGCTGTTTGAGATAGGCCAGGGAAGAATAGCCGGTGCCGAAATCATCAACGGAGATCCGTATCCCCATGTTTCTCAACTTCCAGAGCAGGCCGATGGCCAGATCCTCGTTTTCCATCATCAGGGTCTCGGTGATTTCCAGCTCAAGCAAAGACGGCGGCAGACCGCTGTCAAGCAGGGCGTCATGCACGGTGGCAAGAAAGGTCTGTTCAGCAAACTGGCGGGGAGAGAGATTCACCGCTACGGAGACGGAAAACCCTCGCTTATGCCAGATCACCCCCTGTCGGCAGGCAGTGCGCAGAATCTGTTCCCCCAAGGGAACAATCAGGCCGCTGGCCTCGGCCAGGGGAATAAACTCATTGGGCGGGATAAGGGTGCCCGGTTCCGGCTCCCAGCGCACCAGGGCCTCGACGCCGACAACCTTTTCCTGCCGCGTATCAACCTTGGGCTGGTAATAGACTACAAATTCGTCATTTTCCAGGGCGTGACGCAAACGGTTGCTCAGTTCCAGGCGGCGATTCAATTTCTCATTGAGTTCCCTGGTAAAAAGGGAGAAGGTGTTCTTTCCTTTCTCTTTGGCACGGTACATTGCCAGGTCGGCATTACTGACCAGGGTATCGCCCTCCGTTCCGTCATCAGGAGCTATGGCAATACCAGCACTGACGGTCAAAAAAACTGCTTTCCGTTGACGGAAAAGGGGGTTTGAAAGCTTTCCGTGATTCGCTCCATGGTCTGCGTTGCCACCGCAATGTCGCTGATGTCCTCCAGAAGGAGAATAAAGTCATCACCACCCTGGCGGGCCACTGTATCATGCTCGCGCACACACTCTCTTATCCGCACTGAAGCCTGTTTGAGCAGCAGGTCGCCGATGGTATGACCGAGGGAATTATTCACCTGTTTGAAATCATCGATATCCACCATTAGCACGGCTAGTTTTCGATCTTTTTTGCAATGGCGCAGGGCAATTTTCAAGCGGTCGAGGAAAAGATGACGATTGGGCAGGCCGGTAAGGGCGTCGTGATAGGTCTGAAAATGGATCTTTTTCTCCTGTGTTCTCACCTCGGTCATGTCGTGGAAGACACCGATAAACCGGTTGGCCTGGCGATGGCTGTCGAACAGGGAGGTAATGGTCATCTGCAGAGGACAGAGTTCGCCGTTTTTACGGCGATCCCAAATTTCCCCCTGCCATATGCCCTTCTCTTTCAGGCTGCCCCAAAGGTCTGCGTAAAAGGGGAGATCATGCCGATCGGACTTGAATATCCGGCTGTTTTCCCCAATGACTTCGACTGGAGTATAGCCAAGAATCCGTTGGGCGGCAGGATTGATCTTCTCGATTTTTCCGTTGGTATCCGTGATGACGATCCCTTCCACGGTAGTATCGAATATCTTGTCAAGCAGTGACAGCTGGGCCTGGACATGTTTATGGCCGGTCACATCCTGGAAACTACCACGTCGACCGACAATGACCCCGTTGTCATCATAGATATCCTCGTGGATAATCCGTATTACAGGGGCTGCCCCCTTCTGTTGAATAAGGTGGATCTCATGGCTGTCCCGGGGTGCAAGCAGTTTACCGCCGGTAAAAATCGAGATGGCCAGCCGTCGATCTTCGGGGTGAACGAGCCGGAGCATGTCTTTGCCTCCGCTCGTAAATGTATTTCCATAAAGGCCTGCAAGGATATACAGTGTGTCGGAAAAAGTAAGCCTGGCAGATGGCTTGTCATACTGCCAGTAGCCAAGCCGGGCAATACGACAGGCGTCATGCAGCTGCATCTCGCTCTTTCGCAATGCCTCTTCGGCCTGTTTTATCCTGGTGATATCCCGATTGGTTGATCGGCGGCCGAGCCATTCACCTTCGGCGGAAAAGAATGGCTGACACTGGTGCCGGATCCATCGTATGGCCCCATCCCGGGTCAGGATGCGAAACTCTATCTCCGCAGGACCGTCATCATGGTCACGACAGTCAAGATGACAGGTGTGATGTCTGAGCAGGTTGTCCCTGTCCTCGGGATGAACGATATCAAAAAGCAGATCCGGACGATCCATGAACTCTTTGGGCTGATATCCGCTTATCCCGGCACAGGCCGGAGATATGTACTTATAGGTCCCATCGGTCAGAATCCAGGCCTCCCAGTCATCTGAGGCGTCGGCAATAGCCTGGCAGTAGGCAGTAGCCTCTTCAGGCTGCAGAGACTCGCCGGGACGTTGAATGTGTTCTGTCATATTGATTTTATGATGTTTTGGCTGACACACTCGCCAACCAGCCAACTCTTTCTTTTGATAGAGAGCGGAAGAAGTAAGAGACATTCCTGTAATTGTAATAGTCTTTATCTTCTGCAAAAGATAATCGTTGAATCAAAACTGAAAGTCAACAAGGGTGTTCCCCTGTTAAACTACGGTAAAAAATACTGCGGTTGACTGCTAAAAAAAAAGGGGGAGGGGGGGACGAAAGGGCCACCATCAGCAACGGGGCTCCGGCACAGGGGTTTTTGAAAAATAGCTGAGGCTACTCCCCGGTGGCGAAGTGGTCTTGCAGGTACTGGGCAAGGCCTATTTTTTTCTGGTTGATATGCAGTTTTTTCCTGATGGAACTTCGATAGGCCTCGATGGAGCGAGGCTGCAGACCAAGCAATTGGGCAATTTCCCTGGTGCGTTTCCCCTGCCTGACCAGATCGGCAACCAGGATTTCCTTTTTGGTCAGGCCCAGGTCCGGATTGTCGAGTTTTTTGATAAAGCTGTCTCCCAGATTGCGCAGGTGGCAGCGGATGGTGTTGAGATATTCAGAGCCCGGTTCTCCGCTCAGGTACTGTTCCAAAAGATCCAGGTAGGGGAAAACGGCACGTTCCAATTGACTCAGGATATATTGCTGGTGCTCTGCAACGTCTTTCTTCTGCAGACGGACCAGGACCCGCAGGGCAGCGTTGGCCTCTTCGACATCTTCGCTCTTCTCCTGCAGCACCTGGGCGGCCAGTTGCCGGGCTTTGATCTCATTGCGTAATATCTGTTCCGTCCTGCGTAATCTGGTTATATCGTGCCCCTGGACAACAAGCCTCTTGCGGGTTCCGTCCGGGTGAAAGAGGGGCACTTTGACCACGTCACAGATCATTTCCTTGCCATCGAGAAGATGCATACTTATTTCACGATGAAACAAACTTCCTTTCTGCCAGCACTCCTCGTCGCTTTTCCCACAGGCCAGAAAGATCTCGGCAAAATCAGGATACAGGCCAGCCAGCTCGACATCTGTTTTATTCACGTACTGCTGCTCTTCTTCAAGTTGAAATGCCTGTCGATAGGTTTCATTGGCCAGCAACACTCTGCCCTCACCATCCTTGATATAGATAAGATCAGGTGAGGCATTGATCAGGGCCAGCAACTGCTCCCTTTGCTGCAGGCACTCGGTTTCCAACTGTTTACGGCGGGTGATATCCGTTGATATGCCGGCAATGCCGGTTACAGTATTATCACTGTCAACAATTGTGAACCTGGTGGACAGGTAGACATGGGGCCCATCCGCAAGGGGAACTCTTTCCTCGAACTGTTGCACCCGGCCACTTGCCAGGATCTGTTGATCATGGTGCTGAAGTGCCCGGGCCTGTTCCGGCGGAAAAAGATCAAAATCGCTCCTGCCGATGATATCCAGGCCCTGGGGATTAAAAAATTCATTGAAAAGCTTATTCACCAGCAGGTACCGACCCGTTATATCCTTCAGATAAATGATCGCCACGGAGTTGTTAATGATACTCTCAAGTAGCGCACGATTTTTTTCCAGCAAGGACTTTGTCTGTTGTTCTTTGGTAATGTCGCGAAAAAAAACCACCTTTGCCGGCACATCGTCAACACTTTTCAGCAGCGAGGCCGTAATCTCATAGTTCTTATCATTTAGCCGTGAATGCCAGGTCCTGCGAACGATTTGCCCCTTAAAGACTTCCTTGTTCTTGCAGGCCGGGCAGGGAGTCGCCCGGTTATGCAAGTAGTGAAAACATTTCTTATTGCGGGCAGGACCAAATTCCTGCACAATGGCAGGATTTACATATTCAATATCAAATTGTTGATTAACGATGTAGATGCCCTCAGGTATTGCCTCCAGGACACTGAAAAAACGTTCATGCTCAAGCAGTTGACATTGCTCAATCTGTTTTCTTCTGCTGATATCCCTGGATATGGTAAGAATAGCTTTTCTGTTGTCGACCTCTATGAGCCTGGAGTTAAGCTCCACCGGGATCAACCTGCCGTCCCGGCATACATGCTCACTTTCAACAATAAGCGCTCCCTGCTCCTGAAGAAGCTTTATACGTTTTCTGAGAGTATGTTTAAACTGTTCACTGGTGATGGCTGCCATGGTCATGGAGGCCAATTCTTCCCGACTGTAGCCCAACCGCCGGCAGAACTCTTCGTTGGTCTCAAAAAAATGGCCGTCCATGTCGACAAGGGAAATTGCGACCCCGGCCTGCTCAAAAATGTTCCGGTATCGGTTTTGCTCGGCGGCAAGTTGTTTTTTCAGATCTGTTAGTTCCCGCAACAGATCTTCATATGCTGATGAATCAGTCGCCATCAAAGACATCCTTACTGAGAAAATAAACTTTTACAGGGATAAATTGTCTACATAGTAATAAGTAGACTACTGAGCATGAGAAGCATTCCTAGCTATGCATTCTTTATTTTTAATCACTTAGCCGCATGAAGTCAATACGGTGACTGAGGGGAAAGACTACGGTAAAAAACACTGCGGCCGAACGCGATGCGTACTTTTTTTGGGCCGTTCTGCAGGCAGGCACCAACATGATAACTCACAACAGCACAGATGCGGTGGATAGAGGATAGCCGATCCTGCAGAAACAAAGGATTTCTGCTTATTGATATGATTTTTTAGGAGAAAAATTATATGGAAGATATCTCTGAGTGGATCATACGGATAGCGAACACTGGAGACAGGAATTTACCGAAGATATTGAGATGCATATACGGGAAGAATATTCAACGTTTACTTGGATCATGGAAGGCCCTCCGACGAGGACAGGTTTTTCAATTGGCGCTGGGAAAAACGGCAGGCCTCCTCCAAGGTCGATTATGTTCAGGTCTATCAAAACCTGATTCTGCTAATTTTTTTTCCGGAAAACTTATTGGCTGTGCTCTTTTCCCCATAGCCGTCAAACTAAGATCAATATAATAACATATCAAGTAGTTGCACCACGTAGGAGCCCGCCCTGCGGGCGATTGGTATCAGCAGAAACATCCTGACGCATAATTATCGCCCGCAGGGCGGGGCTCCTAGTGCGGCCGGGCAAGGTCGTTTATTCCATCGGGTGGAAGTCCCGCTCCGGTAAGGCAGACCAGCCACCGGATAGAGAACCCTGGGCTGGCGGGAGTAATCCCAAAGGTTAAGCACAGGGGAACCAAGACAGC
>JAJRQC010000057.1 GCA_024280455.1 Deltaproteobacteria bacterium
ATTCGGCACCGGCGCCCTCAAGGTCACCCCGGCCCATGATCGTGACGACTATGAGATCGGCCTGCGTCATGATCTTGCCCGAATCAAGGTCATGGATGATTACGGGGTCATGAATGAAAATGCAGGGGAATACCAGGGTCTGGACCGATTCGAATGCCGGAAACAGATGGTTGCCGACCTGGAAGAGCAGGGCTTTCTGGAAAAAATAGAGCCCTATGAGCACGCGGTCGGTAAATGCTATCGCTGTGCCACCGTGGTCGAACCGACTACCTCCAAACAGTGGTTTGTCTCGGTGCGTCCTCTGGCCGACAAGGCGGTTGCCGCGGTTCGGGACGGACGGATCAATATCTATCCCAATACCTGGTACAATACCTTTTACTCCTGGATGGATAACATCCGCGACTGGTGTATTTCCCGCCAGATCTGGTGGGGACACCGGATCCCGGCCTGGACCTGTCAGGGCTGTGGAAAGTTTGTAGTTGTGGTCGAAGAACCGGACAGCTGTTCCCACTGCGGAAGTTCCGAGCTCATCCAGGAAACCGATGTGCTGGATACCTGGTTTTCCTCGGCTCTGTGGCCGTTTTCTACCCTGGGCTGGCCGGAAAACACCAAAGAACTGCAGACTTTTTATCCCACTTCGATCCTGATCACCAGTTTTGATATTCTCTTTTTCTGGGTTGCGCGGATGATGATGATGGGACTCCATCTTATGGATGAGGTGCCCTTTCACGATGTCTATCTCCACGCCCTGGTTCGGGATAAACATGGCAAAAAGATGTCCAAGTCCACCGGCAATGTCATTGATCCCCTGGTTATGAACGACCAGTACGGAACCGATGCCTTTCGCTTTACCCTGACCGCCTTTGCCGCCCAGGGCCGGGAAATCCGCATGGATGAAGAGCGGATTGAGGGCTATCGTCGCTTTATCAACAAGCTGTGGAATGCGGCCCGTTTTGCCCAGATGCATATAAAGGATGCCGATCCGGAAATAACAGGTGTCTGCGACGATCCATCGAACCTCCCTCTGCCGCATCGCTGGATACTCAGTCGCACCAATAGAACCATTATCGAGATCCGGGCGGCCCTTGACGGCTACAATTTTAACGAGATTGCCTCCGGCCTGTATCAGTTTACCTGGCATGCCTTCTGTGACTGGTACGTGGAGTGGATCAAGGCTGACCTGTACGGTGACGACGAAACTGCCCGGAAAAATGCCCGCGGCGTATTGCTCTGTGTGCTGGAGAATATTTTAAAACTCCAGCATCCGGTGACCCCGTTTGTGACCGAGGAGATCTGGAGTCAATTGCCCGGCGAGCGAAAAACTATTATGTTGGAATCCTTCCCGGAAGAGAACCCGGTCTGGCTGGATGATGAGGCCGAGGCGTCCATGGAACTTCTGATGGCGGTGATTTCCGGTCTGCGCACCATCCGAACCGAGGCGGAACTGCATCCTACTGCTAAAATTTCTGCAGTTATTATAGTGCCGGATCAGGATAAGCGGGAACTGCTGGAAGCGTTTGCCGGTTCCATCAGTTCCATGGTTCGGGCCGAGAAACTTGAGATTGTTGCCCAGGGAACGGTTCCCGATGATGCCGGTCACGCCTTGATCCAGGATGTAGAGCTGGTGGTGCCGCTTTCCGGACTTATTGATGTGGAGGCGGAACTGGCCAAACTTGAGCGGGAACGCCGGAAACTGGATAAGGAACTTGCCCGGGTGAAAGGGAAACTCAGTAATGAGAAGTTCTTGAACAATGCGCCCAAGGCGGTTGTGGAGAAGGAACGGGATAAAGAAACTGAATTTAAGGTAAGGCTTGCCAAGAATGAAGAATCAGTAGCCCGGTTGAAAAAACTCGGGTAATGAGCATGGATAGTTTCCTACTTGATGGGCAGTTGCGCAGATTTCTTGAAGAAGATCTGGAGCATGGTGATATCACCACCGATGCTATCTTTGATCAGGAGACGGCCTCGGCCCGTTTTGTTGCCCGGCAGCCTCTGGTTGCCTGCGGTATGGAGCAGGTGGCGGCCCGGGTCTTTTGCCTGCTCGGAGGGCAGCTGGAGTTCGGGCAGATGGCAGCCGACGGCAGCCGGAAAGACTCCGGTGATGTGTTGCTGACGGTCAAGGGGCCGGTGAGAACCCTGTTGCGTGGTGAACGGGTGGCTCTCAACCTTGTCCAGCGTCTATGCGGAATAGCCACCTTGACCGCACGCTTTGTCGATCAGGTACAGGGGCTGCCGGTACGAATTGTCGATACCCGCAAGACAACCCCGGGTCTGCGGATGTTGGAAAAATATGCTGTTCGCTGCGGCGGCGGTGGAAATCATCGCTACAGTCTCAGTGACGGGGTCCTGGTTAAAGACAATCATATCGCAGCCTGCGGCTCTATCTCTGCCGCCGTGGAACGTCTGCGCGGCCGCATACCGCATACCGTCAAGATCGAGGTGGAGTGTGACACCCCGGCGCAGGTAGAGCAATGTCTTGTCTGCGAGGTGGAGATTATCATGCTGGATAATATGGATACCGCAACCATGACCGAGGCTGTTCAACGCATCAATGGGCAGGCGCTGGTGGAGGCTTCGGGCGGGGTCAATCTTGAGACCGTACGGGCAATCGCTGAAACCGGTGTCGATATCATCTCCATTGGCGGATTGACCCACTCCGCCCCTGCCGTTGACATTGGCATGGACTGGATTTAACGGCGGCACCCCTGTAATTCGAAATTCATAAATCGTATTCTGCGATTCATCCCATGCGCCTGTTTGTTGCCATAGATCTTCCGGAGTCTGTAAAAGAGCGGCTTGGTTTGCTCTGTTTCGGTCTGCCCGGAGCGCGCTGGGTGGACCCCGAGCAGATACACCTGACCCTGCGTTTTATTGGTGAAGTGGACGGCGGTCTTTTTCTGGACATACGCGATGCACTGGCGGAAATAGAGGGTGAGAGTTTTTCTCTCCAGCTTTCAGGCGTTGGTTTCTTTCCGCCCCGGGGAAAACCCAGGGTTATCTGGGCCGGTCTCCAGAAAAACGAATCGTTGCTCAGGCTGCGTAATCGTATGGAATCACGTCTTGTTGATTTGGGACTTGCGCCGGAAGGGCGCAAGTTCTCTCCCCATATCACGCTTGGCCGACTAAAAAACACTCCGACCATAAAAATTGTACGATTCCTGGAGTCACACAGCCATTTTTGCACGAGTTCTTTTTCCGTAGAAAACTTTCACCTTTACTCGAGCGTCCTTGGTCGCAAAGGAGCCGTTCACCGAATAGAAGCATCGTACCAGCTGTAAGCGTTCACCAGCACCACCTTTTCGTTCGATCAGGCCTCCTCACATAGGCAAGCTATCGAAGTCTCCGCTTCGCTGCGCTTATCTGATTCGTCTACCTGCTCGAAGTCTACGCTTATCTACGACACCGACAATCTTAGTTGCTATTTGGTGAACGGTTACTACCAGCTCACTGAAAATGCTTACGCTGCAACGGATTTTGAAGCCGGTCTGAAATAATCAGAGTTCGTCGGTCTGCTTTTTGCACCTATCTTTTTATTTCCGGAATGTATACTTATATACTATAACTCAATGGAGGTAAGGGGCGCTTACAATGACCTTTGCAGGTTGTTTGCAATATCTTTTTTTCCAGAGAGATTGAGCACCAAGGCTTGAACATCCCCTGTGTGTGCAGGATGTTTTTTATATGGATGTTTTAATATAATCAAAACAAATGCTTGATTATGCGAAATTTTCGTCGCCGAGTTCTCTTAAACAGCTTTAAGCTGGCCGATCTTCTGATCCTGGTCCTCTCCTTTGGAGTTGCCACCGTCATAGTGCAGCAGTCCGGTTCCGCTTCCTTGGAGCGTTTTCTGGCCATGCGTATCAGCATTTTGAATTTTGTCCTCTTTCTCGGCTTGATGCTCTTCTGGCAAAGCCTTTTTACATTCCTCGGTCTTTACTACTCCATGCGGCTGTCATCGAAGTGGTCTGAAGTTGTTGAAATTATAAAGGCGACTTCTCTTGGCACCATGGCAATATTTGTTTTTGCCAACGTGTTTAATGTTATTGTTATTACACCGTTATTTCTGGCTGTTTTCTGGGCGGTGAGTACCGGAATGACCATCCTCAGCCGCATTCTCCTTCGATATTTTTTAGGCCAGGTGAGAGCCAAGGGAAGCAATTTACGGAATATCCTTCTGGTCGGCACAAATGAACGAGCGATACAGTTTGCGGAAACGATAATAGCAAAGCCTCATCTCGGGTACTCGTTAATCGGTTTTGTTGATTCCCAGTGGATAAGTAAAGGGGCTCCTAAAATACAACAGCGGTACGAGATGATTAACCCGAAAAATTTGAGTGATTTTTTAAAGGATAATATTGTTGATGAGGTTATGATCTGCCTGCCGTTAAAAGAATACTATGATCAACATGCCACCATCACCGACACCTGTGTTGAGCAGGGGGTAATTGTTCGGATTCTGGCGGATTTCTTTTTTTCCCAGCTCGCACATGCCCGTATTGAATATTTCGAAGGCAGTTCGATCCTCACTCTTTATACCGGAGCTATGGGGGGACTGCCCCTTCTGCTGAAACGGTTGATAGATATAGTTCTGTCTCTGGCCCTGCTTATTCTCCTGTCACCGTTATTTCTTGTCGTTGCCCTGGTTATCAAGTGGAACTCCCCAGGGCCGGTCTTTTTTGTTAGAAGCGGCTCGGATTGAATAAACGAATTTTTAATCTCTATAAGTTCCGGACCATGGTTCAGAATGCGGAACAGATGCAGAAAGAACTCGAAGAACTCAATGAGGCCGATGGGCCGGTGTTCAAGATTAAAAAAGATCCACGGATAACCAGGGAAGGACGTTTTCTGCGGGTCACAAGTATTGATGAATTGCCCCAGCTGTTGAACGTGTTAAAGGGGGATATGAGCCTTGTCGGCCCCAGACCGCTGCCGATCAGAGATTATAAAGGATTTGGTCAGCGCTGGTTTAACCGGCGCTTCAGTGTTCGGCCCGGCATGACCTGTATCTGGCAGATTGACGGCAGAAGCGATATTTCCTTTGAAAAATGGATACAACTTGATCTGCGCTATATCGATACCTGGTCTCTGCCCCTTGATTTTCAGATACTGCTTCGAACGATTCCCGCCGTGCTTAAGGGTCGAGGTGCGTCCTGAATTTTTTGTAAAGGCCACCTTGAAAAATTGTATTTTCGCCCAGCCGGACGGCTTGACCGTTCTGCGACCTCTGCGTTGTGCTTAAAATTTTATCCTCGGAATATCAACTATATGCCTGTGTTAAATTTTTCCGTAGCCTTCACCCGAGCGATAATCAGGTTTTTGTAGGGTGGGCACCGCCCACCAGCAGGAAGTGGGTTACAATAAGCGCTGTTTCGTCGGAAGGACGTTGCTACATTTAGAGTCCATCGGGGTTCGGCAGCTTTTTTGGTGGGCAATGCCCACCCTTTTTTATTTCTGCCAATGACAATTTTTCTTTAGCTTGACGCCTATAGGGCGAAGAGGGCAGCAGACAAAAACTTGCTGACAAAAGAGGGTCGTCTGAAATATCCTGATCTCCCCGAACAAACCCCGGCACATTCGTTGAATTCCCTTAAAAGTTGTTGAAGTTGTTGTTTCCCGTGCACGGTTTTCCCCCCTGGCTGAGCAGGTGTACGGCGGCAAGACGAACAAATGAAAGGCATCACCACTCTGGAGCGAGAACAGGGAATCTGTGAGCAGAGATGTACCGTTGGAATACTCGGATAACCGGGAAGGGAAATAAAAAAACCTGAATATCCCGGCAGTAAACCGGAATATTCAGGAAGAGGTGGTTTGTCTTTTAGGCTTGTGGGTTGACCGGCAGATTATGAGGATCTACATGGCATTCAAGGCAGTTGGGGAAACGTTTATGCACTGCTGCTCCATGCGGTTCATCATGACAATCCTGGCATTTGGGAATCTGGCCGTGTTTAACATGACAGGTTGCACACTGCAGGGCGCTGTGTTTCGTCTGATTTGTCTGCAGGCTGTCATAGATTGCTGTATGGCAGGAACCACAGACGTTATTGTTAATATCTTCAGGGTACTGTAAAATATTCTTTGCACTGTGCGGCCTGTGGCAGACAAGGCAGTCTGCATACACCTGGCCGGTGACGTGCGGTTCATGACAGTCAAAGCAGGTGGGACGGACACCGTGTTTATCTGCATGACAACCGGTACAGCCAACTTCCGTGTTATGCTTGGTGGGATAGGTCTCAAATTCCTTTCCTTCCGGGTTGTAATGACAGACCTCACAGGCGACGACATCTTTACCTGCCTTATTTTTGATCTTCTGGCTCACGCCGGAGAAAGGAATTGTTAAAGGTGTATGCGGATCCTGATGGCATCCCAGACATTTGGTAAACGCTTCCCCATGCGGCAGATCATGACAGCTGGCACATTTCGGAATGATTTCGGCATAGTTGTTTTTAGTCGGGATATAGGCGTGGAGCTGTTCGTGGCAATCGGTACATTCAAACCGATGCTTGGAATTGCTCTCTTTAAGCCGCATGTACTCCCCGCTGTGACAGCTCCCGCATTCAACCGGAGTGAGAACCCGGGGCGCTTCCGTGTACAGTGGTGCGTCTGCAGCCTGCTGGTCGGTCTTTGCAGGCGCTGCCGCAGCATTATCAGTTGCCGGGGCTTCGGCAACCTTGGTTGAGTCGATAACAATGGGTTGCTGTGCATTCTCTGTTGTTGCATCCTGTCCCTGATTGGCACAGGCCATAACAATCACCGAGCATGACAGGGCAGCCAGCCCTGCCAGTACCCTGAGCTTCATTTTTTCCTTCATTGATCTTTTCCCCCTTTTATTATGAATTATATGGCAAGATCATGTGGGTTAATATGACAGTCCAGGCATTTTGGAAATTTCTGCATCATTGACTGCGGATGAGGAACACCATGGCAGCCCTGGCAGGCAGGTATGTTCCCATGGGTATCCTTGTGGCAGAAAACGCATTGCAGTTTTGCATGTTTGCTCGTACCGCTGACCAATGTATTGGCCAGATCGCCGTGGCAGGCACCGCAATTTTTATTCGGTTCGTCCTGGCCGTATGCAACATTTAAGGGCTGATGAACCCTGTGGCAAGAGACGCAGTCTGCAAAGGTCTGTCCTTCACGGTGCGGTTCATGACATTCCATGCAGTCGGGAATGTACCCGTGTTTGTCATGATGGCAGACTGCACAGTCAAAACCACCATGGGCGCTGGGATTGTCTTTTATTTCGTTGACCTGGGTGGGATGACAGGTGTTGCAGACGGCAACGTTGTCTTCACCGAAAACAATATGCAGGGGCTGGTGCGGGTTCTGATGACAACTGAGGCAGGGTGTTTTTACTTCAAAGTGGGCCTCTCCCTCATGGCACTTGGAACACTGGGGGATAATCTCTTCCTTCGGGGTAGTGGGGGGATGGCCACCTTCATGGCAATCAAGACAGCTTACCTCGGTTTTATGGCTGGCTCCATCGTCCTGATTCTGATGGACAACTTTCGCATGACATTTTACACAGTCGCTGACTTCCAGCACCGGATCCGCAGCCAAGGCGCTTCCTGTTGACACAACAAAACCGATAGCCAGGCAAAAGGCTGCCGTGAAGATGCATTTTTTCATAACTCCCCCTTTTAAACACTACATGTATTGAAATGATAGAATTGTTTCGGGGCAATCACAATGGGGATGCCCGAACAATACATTCATTGATTATCCCGTTTTTTTAATCGACCACAAATGAAGGATAATTGTTCATAAGCCTTTAATCGAACATAGTTGAATATTTTTGCCGCTTACGGCAGAGTAATCCAGGAAGGCGTATGGGTCAACCTTTCAATGAATTTCCATTCATAAGCAAACAATAGATGTATTCTGCATACTATATGAAAAGATCTATTGTTTCAATAAGTAATATCACAATTGGCAGGGGATTGCCAAGGAAAAAGCATCGTTTTTTTTTTAGAATGCCATGGGGAAATAATTTGTGTGGGCACCTCATGGGTAAAGTTATCTCTTGATTCATTGGTTTCATTTCTAAAGATACCCCGGTAGTGCAATGACGGGGGCAGGCGGGAAGAGGTAAATGAAGAAATACATTTCAAGAGCAGGTTCTCTGGAGTATATTGCCGCAGTCGTTTATATAATATATATATTAAACAGGGTTGGTGTGCAGCGCCCGGGTGCATTCCCCTTTTATCGTAGTCTCATATTTCGACCTTATCACGTTAATCAGGCATTAGAAGCCTGCGAGGTTTAACGTGCTTTGGCTTGGTGGGCGGTGCCCCACCCTACCCAAAATTGCAAAGTGTAGGGCATAGCCGTCAAGCTAACGAAAAATATCGGTAATATCGCAGAATAACCGCACTGTAGGAGCCCGCCCTGCGGGCGATAATTATGCGTCAGGACGTCTCTGCTGTTACCAATCGCCCGCAGGGCGGGCTCCTACGTGGTACAACTACTTGATATGTTATTATATTAATCTTACCTTGACGGCTATGGAGTGTAGGGTGGGCACCGCCCACCAAAAAAACAGTGCACATGATAAACACTTTCGTCTTTGCGACAAAATGGGAATACGCACATTGCGCCCTGCAAGCTTTTTGTAACAGCTGTAGAATGTTAGCTTTTGTTGAAATGGAATCTGATGCAAGTCTGCTGTAATTTATATAGGTTATCTTCTCGGTCGGTCCGGCCTGTTTTGTTCCTTTTTGCCGTTCTCCTTGTTCTGGTTTTAGGAACCACGGCCTTTGCCGAAGACCTGCTGGTCCCCGATGATTACTTTACCATCAGTGAAGCCCTGGAGGCCGCCTTTGAGGGAGACACCATTGTTGTCTATCCCGGTATCTATTATGAACGAGTTGTAATGAAGGAGGGGGTCAATCTGGTGAGCTATGCCGGTGATGACGGTGATGATCTGGTTGCTGGGCCGGGGATTAAAAAGGTACTTCGACGTACATTGAGGACCATTATTGACGGGAGTGAGCTTGATGAACCTGGATATCTTATAAGTTTTCCAAAAGATACAACCGCTCCCATGACTGTGGACGGGTTTACTTTTCAAAATATGGCCAAGTATGTTTCAGGAGTGAACCTGTATCTTATGGAGATCCGCGGCTGCTCACCGGTTGTGGAAAATAATATTGTTACAGGTAACCTCAGCTGGGGAGCCATTCTTTCCACCGGGCTCGGAGTCGGTATGGGGCCGGCCCTTGATACGGTGGCCCGGCCTGTTATCAGGAATAATGTTGTCTATAAAAACTATGCCGTAGGGATGGGAAACGGAAGTAATTCAGCCGCTCACATCATTGATAATGAGATATTTGATAATTTTTATGATGATGCCGGCCAAAGAGATCGGATCGCTCCGGCCATCGGTATCCGCGAACAGGCCAGGCCGATTATTGAAAATAATCTCTGTTATAGAAACGGTGCAGGAGTCGGGGCGGTTAATTTTGATTCCTTTGAGCAGCCGTTGATCATCAAAGGCAATACTTTCTTTAATAATAAACGGGCAGGCATCGGTCTGCTTGGGCTCGGTGGCTTGAAGACAGGGGTCAAGGCCATCATTGAGAACAATACCATTTATGGTAACCTGACATCCGGCATACGCTGCACAAAAGTAGACAGTGTGGTGATCCGGTATAATAATATTTATGATAACAGAAGATCCGGAATCAGCCTGTGGGATGTGGGGGCGACTGTTATTGAAGACAATGAGATCCACGGCAACTTAACGGCCGGAATTCGTCTGCTTGATGTCCCGTCGGCACGAGTACAGCGGAACAATATTTATCGGAATGTTACCGCCGGGATTGATTTTATCGGTTGGAAAAAATGATTGTCGGTGTCGTAGATAGCGAAGACTTCGAAAAGCCTCGCCACCGACGGCGGAAAGGTTATAACTTCTTGTATTTTCGTACAGTGCAAATGGTTTTTTTACCTTTTTGCGAGTCCATCATGATTGACCGTACAGTGGCGGGCCGGAGGTGGCTGGTAATAGATGGAAACCAGGAACTCCGTTCCCCGTTATATCTGCGTCGTGTTTTTCTGTTTCTGGTTCTATCAACCGTCCTCTGTATCATAGAGTTTGTCCCTTCGGTTTCACCTGCTGAAACCTTGTATTTTCCCAGAGGGAACCTGCCTCTGCAGGAGGTCGTCAGCAGGGCAGCCCCCGGCGATACGATTATTGTTGCTCCCGGCATTTATTCATTCTTTTACGAGAGCCTGACCATTATTAATGAAACTCTGCAGATAAAAAGCTCTCATGGCCCGGAATAGACTATCCTGCTCGGCAGGGGGATGGGACCGGTTGTGATCTTTTCCAGGGGCAGCAAGGCCGTACTCGATGGGTTTACGATTACCAGTGTCGATTCCGACCGGGTGCTGGATCTGAAAGGCGGGGGCATTTATTGCGCTCCGGAATCGGCACCTGTTATTACCAACAATGTGATTGTCGGTAACAGGGCGGTTTTCGGTGGTGCTATTTACTGCGACACCCTATCGGCACCTGTAATTCACAACAATACTATTCTTGAAAACAGTGCCTCCGTCACCGGAGGTGGCATTTTGTCCTTTCGCTCTTCGGCAATTATCAGCAATAACCGGTTGATTGACAATGAAGCGGCTAATTCCGGAGGAGCAATCGGCGGTAA
This sequence comes from Deltaproteobacteria bacterium, assembly GCA_024280455.1. Classification (GTDB taxonomy): domain Bacteria; phylum Desulfobacterota; class Desulfobulbia; order Desulfobulbales; family Desulfobulbaceae; genus DRLX01. Next base: position 10,659 of record JAJRQC010000057.1, read on the forward strand.
CCGTGACTCTTCCCGGATAACCAATAATATCATCTGGAAGAACAGGGCCGGTTTCGGCGGCGGTATTTCCTGTGACCGCTCGTCGACGGAAATATCTAATAATACTCTTGTGTTAAATGTGGCAGATTATGGCGGTGGAATCGTCGTCGAGAAGGGGTCCGTTCGCTTGACAAATCAAATCCTTTGGCATAATACAAAAGATGAACTGTATCTTAAACAGGTAGGTCCAGCGGCCCGTCCGTCCTATTCTCTGATCGGAGACGGAGCCTTCAGGGGGATAAATGGAAATATCTCCGGAGATCCTCTGTTTGAAAATGCGGAGACCGGGAATTTTCAACTGCGACCCGACTCTCCCTGTATTGATTCCGGGAGCATAGATCCGTTTTATACGGATACGGATGGATCCTTTAATGATATGGGCGCATTCGGCGGCCCCGGCGCACTCCCAAACAATACTCTGCTTTCAGGCAAGGATTGATATGAATACAAGAAATTTCTCCAGCGTTGCACTGACCATCAGCCTGTTCTTGATCATTCTCGGTTGCGGCGGCGTGGCCTATTCGGCAATTCTCCAAGTCCCGGAGCAGCATGCCACGATTACCAGGGCCCTGTCTGAAGCCTCTTCCGGAGACACCATCAGGGTCGCTGCAGGCACCTATTTTGAACATATCACCATGAAGCAGGGGGTGATTCTCGAGGGGGGATGGGATGCGGATTTTTCCAAACGGGACCCGGCTTCTTTTACCAGTACCATTGATGGGGCCAGGGAAAAAGGATCCGTTGTGACCGGAGCCGATAATGCCGTACTGGACGGTTTTACCGTTATTCATGGTTCATTGCTGGAGAACGATGATGAATCGGTAGGGTCGGGCATTTACAGCAAGGGGACCGCGCCCGTAATACGAAACAACAATATCCGGGACAATGAACCTTCCGGTATTTTCTGTGATAACAGCAAGGCCGTTATCACCGATAACCGTATTTCAAACAATGCCCAGGCAGGTATCTATATGCTGAAGGGCTCCTCTTTGAAGATCTCCGGGAACACTATTTGGGGGAATAAATATTCCGGTATCGGCAACGGTAAAAAACCGCAATCACAGTTTGAGATTTACAATAACACGATTTTTAACAACGAACGTTCCGGAATTAATGCTGAGAGCGGAACCGGAATAATCCGCAACAACTTGATTTATAAGAATAAGCGTTCAGGTATCCGCTGTGTCCCCATGCCGGTTACTTTATATAATAATACGATTGTCGGCAACGGATGGTCGGGGATCCTGGTTGAAGACCCGGCCGCTGTTCCAACCATAAAAAACAATGTTATCACCCATAATATAGATGCCGGGATTCGAGCCCATGGAAAAGGGTATGACCATAACCTGCTTTTTGCAAACGGTGAAACCGGTGCCTGTGACCCTCGTTTACTCTGGTGTGTTAAACCGCAGTTCGGCGGCTTTGGCGACGAAACCAGTTATCTGAGGACCAAAAACATCATAGCCGATCCGCTGTATGTGGATCAGGACGGTGATGATTATCATCTGAAGGCCGGTTCCCCGGCCATAGATGCCGGCGATAAAAAACTGAATTCAACGATGCGAACCTGCCGCCCTCCATGGGTACGGCCAGAAATGATATGGGTGTATACGGCGGACCCATGACCGTGGCGGAGGAGAGAAAGGGGAATGCCAAACCTCTGGCGGTTGCCGGTCCGGACCTGGAAGTCTTTGCCGGTCGCCGTGCGATCCTTGACGGCAAGGGAAGTATTGATCCAGATGGTGATGCCCTCAGCTATCAGTGGATGCTTATTCAAAAGCCTGAGACAAGTAAGGCCAAACTCTCCAGGGCCGATAGAATAAAAACCGCATTCAAGGCCGATGTTCCGGGCACATATGTGGCTCAGCTCATTGTAACTGATACTCAGGGCATGGCCAGTGACGCGCAGACCGTCAAGGTGAATGTCCCTGTCAATCGCCAGCCGGTGGCAACTATAAGTGAAGTTCTCTCCCAGGTCTCAGCAGGAGATTTAATTACCCTGTACGGAAGTGCCAGTAAGGATCCTGAAGGAGCCCTGCTCAAGTACCGATGGTCCCTGTTGTACAAACCGGCCAAGAGTCAGGCCTCTCTTTCCGGGGATGACGGGGTGGAAAGTTCACTGCAGCTGGATGTGAATGGTTCCTATGTCGTCGAGCTGGTCGTCAACGACGGCGAATTCGACAGCGTGCCGGTAACCGTCAATGTCAGTACGAAGAATCCGGTTACGGCCGGTATCCGCCGGGTGCCTGAAGAGTATCCGACCATCCAGTCCGCCCTTGATGCCGCTCAGGACGGCGATGATATCATTGTTCAGAAGGGCAGATATCAGGAACTGGTGGTGATTGATAAAAGTGTAAACCTGATAGGGAAGGACTGGCCGCTTATTGACGGTGGGCGACAGAAGGGGAATAAGAATACCATCTCTATTTTTTACCTTGGAGACCGGGCCGGTAAAGTGGAAGGCTTTGTAATTACCGGCGGCGGCAGTGGAGAACTGGGCCATGGTATTAATATCTGGGATTCATCTCCGGATGTTTTTAACAATAAAATCGTCGGCAACAACCACGGTATGGGGATCCATGGCTCGCCGTCACTGACGAGTAAAACCAAGGTCCACGGCAACCTCATCTATGATAATCTGGTAGGCATTGGAAACGGCAAAGACAGTACCGCCCATATCTATAATAACCGGGTGTTCAATAATAAGATTGTCGGTATCGGATCCAGAGGTAAGGCCAAACCGAGGATAGAGGCCAACTATATATACGGTAACCGTCTCGGCATCGGAGCCCGGGAAGTCGCTTCACCGCAGATTAAAGGGAATCATGTGTTCAAGAATACCGACGGCATTGTTATAAGTCCCTTGTCCACTATCAAGAAATTCGCCTTTGATGATATCCTGATTGAGAATAACCTCATTGTCAACAATGATCATACCGGGATCAGCATCACATCCTTCAACTTGAGCAAGGTGTTGATTAAAAAGAATACTATCCATTCTAATAACACCGGAAACAGAAAGATCAGGGGTGGCGGTCTGGTCCTCGGGTATCCGCAGCCTGCAACATACACCGTCGTGGTTGAAGAAAATGTAATCAGTGATAATCAGGTTGCAGGGATTGTGAACTATATCGGGCCCGATAATTTTCAGCAGCCCGGTGCAAATCTGCTTAACGACCGGAACAATCTGTGGGGAAATACGGTCAACTACCTGAACTGCCAGGCCGGCGGGCATGCACTCTGCCAGGATCCGAAATTTACCGGGCTTGATGCCGAGAACATGCAGACCTCTTTGGAGAAGCCGGCGGACGCTGCCGCCGTGGATGTCGGTTATCAGTATAAAGAGGCTGATTTTTCCGAACTTCCGCCTGAGGAGAAGGCGGATCTGTGATGAAATAATAATACCGGATATCGTTTGAATACCTGTCTGGACTTCTGTTCGCAGCGGAAAGAATTGTCGGTGTCGTAGATAGCGAAGACTTCCGGTAGTGATGTGGCATTGTCCACATGACGAGCGAACTCGTGAGATTACGGGAAGGCTCGCCACCGACGGCGGAAAGGTCGTATCAATTTGTAATTCCGTATTGTGCAAA
>JAJRQC010000058.1 GCA_024280455.1 Deltaproteobacteria bacterium
CTTTTTTTCGAAAAAAACGCACCGGGAAAGAAAAAACTTGGGGTTGTGGCCTGATGAAGAAGAATCCTTTGCAGAGTGGTTACTATCTGAGAATTAATATCGAGTTGCTTCGGCCGAAAAAGGCTGTTTTTGGACAGACACAAACTAAATGAGCTCAAGTCTTTATCTTTGGTGGTGAAGACAGGGAAGGCATTAGCCCAACTTTACGGTCGAAATATACAAATCTCCGCAAAGTTAGTACGTTAGCCATTTTGAAATGTTTAGTATGGCACTACATTTGTTACTTTCTTTACAAAATTTCGAGAGGTTGGGTAATTAGTCTTGAGACTTGTCTAATGGTAGAATGTTGAACAAAATTGTTAAGAAAAAATATGGCTATTTTTCATTTCATGGCACTACAAATAGTCTAGAAATGACATTTTATTGGTATTCCGTCATTCTATTTTTTTTGCTCCGACGAAAAACCTTCGTTACAGGGGAGTTTGGTAATGAATCGCACAAAGTTGGGTTAGGTCGCCCTTACTTAAGGCAGCTTTTAGGAATATGAAAAAAATCATTCTACTCACCAGTATAACGATCTTTAGCTGGGTTGGCTGGTGGCTGGGAGCGCATATCGGATTTATGACCGCCTATCTGGTCAGTTTTATCGGCAGTCTGGTCGGTGTGTACGTGGGAGTTCGAATCAATCAGGCGTATCTTGACTGACCCGAATATTTCACAAGCGATCTCCTGCAGATAGCACAGGCTCCAATCCAATGGTTCCGGCACGTTATGGATCCCCGCCTCCGCGGGGATGACGGAATCGAAGACTCCTTACGAGACCATCACATTTTATTGTTTTTCAACTTTTTTCCCCGTACTCATGACTGCCGCCATTCCCGGGCCAGCTCCTTGGCTTCCTGCATCAGGCAGAACCCGTCTTTACGGCTGACAACCTGCACATCCACTTCATACCTCCGCAGCAGCGGCACCAACTGCTGCCAGAATGCTTGATTGCTCACCGCCTTGCCCTCACTGGTCTGCCAGCCCCGTTGCTGCCAGCCGTCAAGCCAGCTGTGCACTCCGTCCCGGAGATAGCCGGAGGTGGTGTACAGGGTCACCGGCAGTTCACGCTTGAGCGCCGAAAGTCCGGCAACGGCGGCAAGAAGATGGAACTGATTAGCGGAACTGCCCTGCCCTGTGCCACCGAGCAGTTTGAGGTGGTGTTGGTATGAGAGAAGAATTGCCCAGGAACCAAGCTGCCTGCTGGGGGCATAGGTGATGCCGGAAAAAATTGTGATCCTGTTGTCATCTGGCAAGGGCGCCGGAGGAGTGACATCAGGGTTGACAGGTGATGTGCTCCTTGCCGCCACCGCCAGGGCGTCAACCCGTTCATTCCAGCGATTTTGCGAATGGCCCTTGACCCACTGCCAGTCCACCCGGTGCCGCTTGATCTCTTCTGCCAGCGCTTCCCAGAGGTCACGGTTCTTTACCGGCTGTTTATCGGCGGTCAGCCAACCCCTGCGCTGCCAGCCGTAAATCCAGGAGGTAATACCGTTTTTAACATAGGTAGAATCAGTGATCAGGATTATGTTGTGCGACTCTTTCAGCCGCTGCAGACCGCGCAGGGCTGCGGTCAACTCCATCCGGTTATTGGTGGTTTCCTCATCACGGCCGCTGATCTCTTCCAGCAGCCTGCCCTGAGAGAGAAAAACCACCCCCCAGCCGCCAATACCTGGATTGGGGCTGCAGGCACCATCGGTGTACAGGGTTATTTTCGGCAGGGACATGTTCATTCACCAGCAAGATAGAGAATTTCGCCGGAATACTCGGTCAGAAGCGTTCCGTCCTCAAGCCGCATGATCAGGCCGCCTTCGGGATCAATATCCACTGCTGTCGCCCGATAGAGTGGTTTTTTCTGGACATCATAGCCGTACTGCACGGTCCTGCCCTGGGTGTCGCTGAGTTCCCGAAAGCGTTGCAGGAGCAGGTTTTCCCTCTGATCACCTTCAGAATGTGTTTCGGCAAGCATCTGTTGCTCCGCGTAGCAGAGCAGACCGAAATTCCACTGTAAACGGGCCAGGAGCAGGCAGCAGAGCTCATCAAGATCAAAATATTGCCCGGTCAGCAGACGCAATCCCGTTGCCTTGGTCTGCAATTCTTCAGGAAATTTTGTATTATTGACATTAATGCCGATGCCGATCAGGTGAAAACGCTCATCATCCGGGCCGATCAACATCTCGCTGAGGATACCGGCTACTTTTTCGCCCTGCACATGGACATCGTTGACCCACTTGATGCGGGCATCCACCCCGCAGGAGTTAACGGTTTCACAACAGGCGATTCCGGTTGCAAGAGGCAGCAGGCGGCTGAACTCTGGCAGGAAGGTGTCGGCCCAGACAAGGGCAAGGTAAAGTCCGCCGGATGGGGCATGCCAGGAGCGGTCGAAACGGCCGCTGGAGTCACTGAGTTCATCGGCCCGGACCACGGTTCCCGTGGCCATGGACGAGGTTAAGGAACTTTCAGCGACAAGATTGCGCAGACGATCCATGCACCGGCCCAGGCGGGGATGATGCTCGATCCGGCAGCCCACGGGTGCACCATAGCGAAGGATGCGCTCGGTCGTCTCTGTTCCATAGACAGTCGCTTGCGAGGTTTCCCGGGCAAGACGGCAAATGGAGGAATGGGAAAACATCAGAGCTCAGGCAGCCTCTACTCCCACTCGGCTTTGACTCTGGTGATGATTTTCTGGACAACGGAGAGTTTATCTTCCGGGCAGACGCCTATCAGGGGAACACCATGGTCAACACTGTCACCGGGCTTAAAGTAAATGGAATGGATAATTCCCGGCTCACCGATGTAGTAGACCGGGGTATCTCTTTTCATCAGCGACATGGTGATTATCTCATCACCGGGCTTGATAAAGATTGAACGGGCTCCCTTCTGATCAATCCTCGACTGGATATCCATGGAAAAATAATAGCGGGCCCGTTCCGGCGCAGGAAAGAGATAGAGCACCTCCTGGAGAATGGACTCTATAATCTCTTTTTTCTTTAAGGGGTGACGAATGGTCAGCAATCTGGTCCCGGCCTCGACAAACTGTCCATCGACCTCCCGGTTGATAAAAGAGATGGTGCCGTTGGTCTTGGAGGTGATCACCTTGGGATTGCGCTCACGGGTAATTTCGTACAGGGCGGATCCGGGGACATGGTGCCACTGGCCGCTGACACCATTGACCTCGGCATCGACATCAACAAGAAAACGGACCTCACCGGCATGAACAGCGTACATGTCCACATAATCATAGGGATCAGACCGGTACTTGCTGAAGATTTCGTCAAAATGAACTTTATCAGATGCCATAGGAAGAATTAACAGATAGAATTCAAAGGATTCCTTAGTCCATCACCGGTGAAGCACACGGCAAAGGGGGAATCGGAAGTATAAAAAAGTATAAAAATACGGGACATGCCCATTGGCAATGCCCCGTATTTTACAGATAAACCAGCATGGCTGGACCAAGATTTTTAACGTTACAGCCACAACCAAGGATGAAAATAGCCTGATACGACATCACTTCGTGGGTTATTTTCGGATAAAATACAGAAAAAGCTCAGTGTTCCGCAGGCGCTCCATGGCCGCCTTCAGCAGATGCCGCGCCGTATCCGCCTTCTGCCTCCTGGCCGCCATGGCCGCCGCTTGCCCGATGCAGAACAAAAGAAGGGGCTTTGGCAATATCGAAATCCACCAGAGAACATTGCAGCCCTTTGGCCCGGGTATTGACAAAACGCTCACCGACCGAGTTGTGCTGCATGGTTTCGCCTGCCGGTATTTTTCCACTGAGCAGCCAAGTCTTACGGTCAAGAAATTTCCCGTCTGCGCCGTAAAATTCACAGAGGATATTGATATTCTTTACATCCTGATCGCTGCTGTTTCGCACCACGAAACCAGCCTGCACCATCCGTCCCGGTTGTTCAGACAAACGGTAATTAACCAGCTGCACCTTGGGTAAAAGGGCTGCAACTTCGGCAGAAGGTTTCGGGTCGGTTACAAAAAGCCCTTTTGGAGTCAATGCCGAACTGATGTTGGTCACTGCAAAAGTAAACAAACCACCAAGCACAACGCATAATGCCAGATTTGCCCAAAATTTCTTTCCCATCCTGCCCTCCCCTGTATTGCTCTGCTGTTCAGCACCCCGGCAGAAGTGCCTTTTTTCTTTTTTTTCCCTTAGGGCTCGCTCAAAAATAACTTCACATTCTGAGGCGCACTCTGAACATTTGGAAGAGCGATCTTCAATTATGCAATCCTCGACGTAGCCCTGCTACGCCTGCGGTTGCATGCAATTAGATCACTTCTCTAAATGTCCACATTACACCTTATCTCTACGAAGTAATTTTTGAGCGAGCCCTTAGAGAAAAATTTATACTTAGAGTTTGCTAAGATGGCAAGCCTATTTTACAGTGGCAGCCATTGACGACGGTTCTCTCAACCGAGGTATTCAAAAAAATACTCTTTTCATGAGCAAAGATACCATTTACCAACATACTGAATCCACGACTGATTTTTCATTCGACGATCAGGTTGCCGAAGTTTTCGATGACATGGTCAACCGATCGGTTCCCCTGTACGACACGGTTATCGACGCAGTCGCCCAGTTGCTCAACCAGAAACAACAGGAACAGTTGACCGTCTACGACCTGGGCTGTTCCACCGGCACGACCCTGCTTGAGCTCTCGCGCAGACTGCACCATAGATCCCTGCAGCTCATCGGTATTGATAATGCTCCGGCCATGTTGACCCGAGCCAAGCGCAAGGCGGCCATGTTTTCGAAAACCGATGTTCTTTCCTTTCGTGAAGATGACATCAGTACATGCCCGCTTCCGGGAGCGGATGTGATTCTCTGCAACTATACCCTGCAGTTTACCCGCCCGCCTGTCCGCCATGCCCTAGTGCAACGGTTCTTTCAGGCCCTGCCCGACGGCGGTCTGCTCATCATCAGTGAGAAAGTTCTTGCCGGCGGCCCATTTAATAGAGGTTTTATAGACATCTACCACGATTTCAAACGCCGGCAGGGCTATTCGGAACTCGAGATTTCTGCCAAACGTGAGGCCCTGGAAAACGTACTGGTCCCCTTCTCTGTGGAGGAAAACATTGAACTGCTCAGACAGGCCGGATTTACCCATATGGAAATATTCTGCAAATGGTTCAACTTTGCCTCCATCGTCGCCCTGAAAAATCAGCCCTGAAAATACTTCCTGTCGCCGGCATCTGCAATCATGAGGCGGCGTAACTGCCGATTAAATGAACAACCCTGAGGGGCGGGGTATTAAACCCGAGCTACGCAATAAAAAAAACATGGATTATCAGTCAATATTTCCCAGCGCCAGGCTCAACGACCTGCAGGAAGTTCTACAGAAGAAACAGGCCTGGGCCGGGCAGCCCAAAAAGGGTTTTCTGCGCTACCGGCGCCCCTTTGAATCGGTTCAACATATACGAGCCGCGCACTGCGATTTCAACAGCGACGCGGTGACCATCGGCAAAAAAGAAGAGGTCAGCCCGGAAGAGCATAGCCGGATACAGGAGGTTCTACGAGGGTTCATGCCGTGGCGCAAGGGCCCTTTTCGTCTCTTTGACATCGACATTGACGCGGAATGGCGCAGTCAGCTCAAGTGGAACCGGATCCTGCCGGAACTGCCCGAACTTACCGACAAAATAGTCGGAGACATCGGTTGCAACAACGGCTACTACATGTTCCGCATGATCCCACACCAGCCAAGATTCGTGCTCGGCTTTGAGCCCTACGTCCAGCATTATTTTACCTTCCGGACCCTGAACGGCTTTGCCGGTCAGGAGAATCTGCGGATTGAGCTGCTCGGCATTGAACATTTACCCCTCTTTCCGAATTGTTTCGATGTCCTGTTCTGTCTAGGCATCCTCTATCACCGAAAATCTCCCATTGACTCGCTTGACGATATATTGACCGCCCTGAAACCAGGAGGCACTGTTATAATTGAATCCCAGGCCATTCCCGGTCAGGAATCCATGGCCCTGTTTCCGGAAAAGACCTATGCCAAGGTGCCGGGCACATGGTTTGTGCCCACAGCATCCTGTTTGAACAACTGGCTCAGCCGATGTGGGTTTTCCAGAGTGCAACAGTTCTGCATGCACCCGATGAGTAACCTGGAACAGCGAAAAACCGAGTGGATGGTCTTTGAATCCTATGATGATTTTATCGATGCAGCGGATTCCGGCAGGACGATCGAGGGATATCCAGCTCCATGGCGTGTTTTTTTCAAAGCAACCAAGTAATGGCTGCACTATTGACCTGTTCCTGACCAACCAGCATGGCAGGACCAGGTAAGCGGAACGAAGTGCAGACTCCGGGATTTTACAGGCCTCAGCCACAACCAGATAAGCGTAGACTTCGACCATGAAAATAGCCCAGAATAGCATCTTTTCGTGGGCGATTTTCGGATAAAAAATCGAAAAATCTTGAAAAGTCGACAGCTAACCGCTATTGAGAGAAGAGGGAAGTACTCAACGCAACCCATTTTCCAGGCGAATCGTGCCGCAACATGCCGGCAGAAGGTCTGAGTTACAACAAAAAGTAACTATTCAGGAGCACCCTATCTTCGCACGGTCAGAACGCCAGGCATACCGACCGTGTGTTATAAGCCTTGGCGACCTGCCTGCATGAATACAGGGCTACTCCTGAACAGTTACAGACCCAGGATATGCAGTCATCTTGCCACTACCTGAATAGTTACAACAAAAAGGTGAATTATGAAGACGAACGAATGTACACTGTTCCACGGCGGCCTCAAAGGTGCGGAAACCATTTTTGGCGAGAATGCCGAGAAATACGGGGTCAATGAGGTAATTTTTACCTTTGAAGGCCATCGGCTTAATCGGGACAAAGATCCGGTGATGCTTTCTGAAGAAGAACTGCAACGGGGTGACATCAGTATGGAAATCGCCTCGAGAATGATGAACCGCACCTATTATGAAACGGAAAAAATCCGCCGGGTTCTGCAGTCGATTTTTCATATGGTCAATAAAGGACACCAGGTTTTCGTCATTGGAACCATTCTGGATGACAATTCCGTAAAAGGCGGCACGGGCTGGGCCGTTGAGCTGGCTAAGCTGTTCAATCGGCCGCTCCATGTTTTTGACCAGACCCGGAACCAATGGCTGACCTGGGAAGATGACAGCTGGCAGGAGGATACACCTAAAATCAGCTTCAGCACCTTTGTCGGTTCAGGAACGCGCTACCTCAGCGACGAGGGCAAGACTGCCATGGAACAGCTTTTTGCCGACAGTTATCAGAACTGAAACGCCGCTGTTTTCCTTTCCACCGGCGACAAACGACCTGTTTTCTTTAACGGTGTTTGTCGCCTCTGCACACCCTCCTTTCCCGTCCTCCTCTTGGCCGATGCCCCGCAGCATGGGGAAAAAATTGCTTTTCGCCGCTTGCCATAACCCTTGCAACTTCTATACGGCTGGGGTACAATTCTTCAACAATTTAAAGGGATTAGATAATAATTTTTTCCATTTGAGAAAATAACCCGCTAAAATAGCTATGAATGAGAGCACTTTACATATCATAATCACTGGTGAGACCGGAAACGGCCGAACCCTGATGATGAAGAAAAAACACCTTCGTAACCTGATCCTCTCAACGTTCCTGACTGCAGTCCTCCTTTTTGTCGGCACCATCACCGGGCTGCATAACCGAAAAAGAAACATTGTTCTTCAGGAAAAAATTGCTTCCCTGAGCCAGACCCTGCAGGATAAAACCGTAGGAAAACAGAAGCGACTGGTTGCGCAGGTAGGACAGTTGGAAGAATCCCTGGCACAGGCAAAAAAGGCGCTTGCCGAAAACAGGCGGGAGAAACTTTCAATAATAGATCGCTATGAGACGCAAGTCTCCCAGCTTGAACAGGAACGAACCGAACTGTTTGAGGGAAGTATCAGCCGGCTTGACAAGCGCAGTAAAATTATCAAAACAATGATGGACAAAATCGGGGTCAATATTGAAGTTCAGGACGATCCCGGCCACAGCGGCGGCCTGTATATTGATCCGGACGTCCGGCTGAGTGACCAACTGCTAGACAAAACAGACCAGTATCTCTCTCTTATTCAAAAGCTTCCCCTCGGGCGACCGATCAATACTAAAATAAGCTCAAGGTACGGACGCCGCATTGACCCGCTGAACTCAAAAAAAGCCTTTCATGCCGGTATCGACTTTAAGGGGCGGACCGGTGACAAGGTCAGGGCCACAGGTAATGCGGTGGTCAGGCTGTCTTCCTACAGCAAGGGGCTCGGCAATCACATTATCCTCAACCACGGCAACGGCTACGAATCCCTGTATGCTCACCTCAGCAAAAGGCTGGTCAAAAGTGGCGACAAAGTTGTCCGCGGCCAGAACATAGGTCTGGTCGGCAACACCGGACGCAGTACCGGTTCACATCTGCACTATGAAGTGCACTATCGAACAAAAACCGTTGATCCCATGAAATTCATGCAGGTCGCCAAACTCATTTCCTCCAAATAACTCCCAACCGATACGACAATGGCCATTTTCAACAAAAAGGACGCGCTTGAACAGGAGGCCGGCCGGGTTTCCAAGGAGGCTATATCCTGCCTGATATCAAAAGAAATGCATATCTCCGGCGAGATAACCTTCAAGGGAAAGGCCCGCGTCGACGGAACCATAGAGGGAAATATCCAGGGGGAATACCTGGTTCTCAGCAAGACGGGGCGGGTCAACGGCGACCTGGAACTCGACGCCCTGATCTGCCACGGCACTATCGAGGGCAACATCCAGGCCAAACTGGTGACCGCCCACGCCACCGCCACCATCCGTGGACGGCTGACTGCCGGAAGCCTGACTGTTGAGCCAGGGGCAGTTCTGGAGGGAGAGATTCATGCCTCCAGCAAGAAGGCCGGCAGCAGCGAACATAAAAAGTCCCTGTCCGGGACGGTTGCTAAAAAAGAGCCGAAAGAAAACAAAAAAACAACGAACTAATTCGACCTACCCCATTATTTTCCAATACAGAATTCGGAAAAAATCATCTCCAGCACATCCTCAGGTGTTGTCAGGCCGACAATATCACTTAAACTCGAAAGAGCGGTTTGGAGCTCAACTGCCAGAAGGTCCGCCGCTTCCTGGATTTCAAATGCCGTGTGCAGACGCATGCAGGCTTCAAATGCATCAGTCAGGATTGCCTTATGACGGACATTGGGGGCGCAGGAAAGCTGTTCATTCACTTCGTCCGCAACGGTTGTTTTTCTATAAATCGCCTCCTGCAGATCATCTAACCCCTCCAGCCTGCGGGCTGATATCCGCACAGACGCGGATGGTGTAAACGCTTCACTCAATTCACTCAGCTGCGCCTCGTCCGCCAGATCTACCTTGTTGAGCACCACAAGATGGTCCTGATCCTGAATCGAATCATAGAGCGCACGGTCCTGCTCGGTTATCCCTTCCCCGGCATCGACAAGCAAGAGGACAAGATCCGCCTCGGTCACTTTCCTGCGGGCTCGTTCAATCCCAAGTTCCTCAACCTGATCGTCATGGGCACGAATACCGGCGGTATCAACAAGATGAACGGGAATGCCCCGAATGGAGATCATCTCTTCGATGGTGTCACGGGTGGTTCCAGGTATATTGGTGACTAAGGCACGATCCTCCCGCAGCAACCCGTTAAGCAGACTGGATTTGCCGACATTGGGACGACCGGCGATAACCACATGCACCCCTTCCCGAATAACCCGGCCCTGATCGGCAAGACGAAGCAGTCGCCCTATCGGCTCAATCACCTGCTGCTGCAGCTGAGCAAGCAGTTGTTTGCGATCAAGAATTTCAACATCATCATCGGGAAAATCAATCGCAACCTCAACCACGGCCAGGATCCGGATCAGGGCTTCCCGAATCGCCTCAATCTCCTCAAGCAGCTTTCCCTGCAACTGCTGAACGGCCAGCCGAACGCCGCCATCTGTTTTGGCCTGCAACAGGTCAATGACCGCCTCAGCTTTGGTCAGATCTATGCGACCGGCCAGAAAGGCTCGTTTGGTAAACTCACCGGCCTCGGCCGGACGGGCTCCGGCAGCCAGGACCTCTGCCAGGACAGCCTGTAATACCAGCCAGGAGCCGTGACTGTGCAACTCCACTACATCCTCACGGGTATAGGTTGCCGGGGCACGCATATAGACCGCAAGTATCTCATCAAGAACCCGGCCGGAGGAATTGCGCAGAGTTCCGTAATAGAGTTTATGACTTTGAAATGTTGTATGGCCGCCGTGAGGATGGAAAAGACGGCGCAGGATGGAAAGGGCATCCGGCCCGGAGATCCGGATAATACCGATGCCGCCGATGCCGGGTGGGGTGGCAACGGCGGCAATGGTATCAGTTTTCTGAGGAACGGCCACCTGATCGCCCTCTACGCTTGCGGGAAGTCGATTTGCTGCCCTTGCCCGGCTTGTAGATAAGGACTTTCTTAAACAACCCTTCACCCACCGATCGACTGCGGATCGCCTTGTCCTCCTGGAGTATCATGTGGACCACACGGCGCTCGGCAGGATTTAAAGCGGGAATGGCCTGGGTCTTACCGTTTTCTTTGACCTCCCCGGCCAACTCAAGTGCCCGCTCTTTGAGTTCTTCAGCCCGTCGCTGGCGGAAATCTCCGGCATCAAGGGCAAGCATCATCCGGTCTGGCAGTCGCCGGCTCATCATCTTTCGCAGCAGATACTGCAGGCTGTCCAGAGTCCGGCCATCAGTGCCGACAAGCTCCTCTTCGTGCTCACCACTCAGATGACAGTTGAGAGTGGAATCCTCCAGAGTCAAGGCGACTTCAGAGGGACAGCCCATGAGTTCAAGCAATCGGTTTATATCCTCTTGAACCAAGGCAAGGATCTCTTCAGAGGGCGGTTCAACGGGCTCCTGCAAGGCCTTTCGTTTCTGCCCGCGCCCAGCCTCCTTTTCCGCCTGCGGTTTCTGCTCCTTTTTCTCAGCTGCAGCAGGTATTTGCTCCTCTTGCGGCTGCTCTGCAGGTTCTTCTTTCTCTTTTTTCGGGGCAGCCGCTTTTTTCTCTTTTTTCGGGGCAGCCGCTTTTTTCTCTTTTTTCTTCGGGACTACTTTTTCTTCCCGTGCAGGTTTCTGCTGCTCCTGCTTTTTTCCGTGCCCGGCACCGATTTTCTTTTTTTGCGCCCGGATATGAGCCTTTTTCTTACACAGGCCGAAGATGCCTGCCGAACCTGTTTCCAGGACCTCAATATCAAGTTCTTCCTGGGAGACCCCAAATTCCCGGCAGGCCTCCTCAATAACCGTGGTTACCTCGTTTCCGTAAAAATCTTTTCCTTTTGCCATAAAATAATCCTATCGCGTGAAGGCCTACGCCTTAACCTGCCGATTGATAAGTTGCTGCTGAAGAATGGAAAGCAGGTTGTTAACGAACCAGTACAGCACCAGGCCGGAAGCAAAATTTAAAAACATGAAGGTGAAAACAACCGGCAGAAACTGCATGACCTTGGCCTGAGTCGGGTCCGCAGTGGTTGGTGTCATTTTCTGCTGCAGATACATAGATGCTCCCATAAGCAGCGTCAGAACAGGGATACCGTGAATGTAGGGGATATCAAATCCGACCATCAGTCGATCCGGTGCGTAAAGATCATTTATCCACAACATGAACGGAGCATGCCTGAGTTCAATCGCCGCCATCAAGACCCGATACAGGGCAAAGAAAAAGGGAATCTGAATAATCATCGGCAGACAGCCTCCGATCGGATTGACCTTGTACGTTTTGTACATAGCCATCATTTCCTGATTCATCTTGGTCGGGTCGTCTTTATACTTTTCCTTCAACTTGGCGACCTTGGGCTGCAGCTTCTGCATATTCTTCATCGACTTCATCCCCTTCTGGGTAATCGGCCAGAAGGAACCCTTGATCAGGATGGTCACAAGAATAATGGCAATACCGTAATTACCAATATAGCCGTAGAAAAAGTTCAGCAGCCAGAGCATCGGCTTGGCAAGAACATCAAACCAGCCGAAATTGATTGCCTTGGCCAGGTCGTAATTCACGGTTTTAAGTATGGTCAGTTTTTTGGGGCCGAAATACATCTTGTATATATAGGTTGCCGTTCCCTTCGGTTCAAGGGAAACCGTCCCTTCGGAGACAACGGTTCGCACCATATCCGCTGAGCCACCGATGGTCACCATGTGCGTTCCTTCGGTCAGCGGAATCACGGCATTGATAAAGTAATTATCCTCATAGCCGGTCCAGCTGACATGACCCTGCAGAACCTGGGGGCCTTCGGCAAGTTTTTTTGTCTTGACCTGAACAAGTTTTTGATCAACATAGGAAGCCGGACCGCTGAACAGGTAACGGCTGGTGGAACTGCCATGGGCAAAGGGTGTGCTGTTCAGACTTAAGGCCGGAGAAATCCGGGCCGCCTCGGCTCCTGTATTCTCAACCTGATAGGTCAAGTCTATGACATAGCTGTCGGCATGGAACACCAGGGTTCTGGTCAGAACAAGACCTCCGGGCAGGGTTGCCTTCATGGTCAGGGTTTCCGTATCAGCCCCGCCGGTCAGATCCAACTTTTCCCTGTCCGCATGAAAGACAGGCAGACTGGTTCCGGCCCCGTTATCCAGGGAGAATAGTATGGGCAGCTGGTTTAAGCCCTCGACCTTAACCAGTTCCATATCTCCGGAAGTTGAGGCCTTCTCGGTTCGGTACTTCTTGAGAACAAACCGCTTGAATCCACCTCCCTGCTCGCTGATGACGGCGGAATAGAGCGGGGTGTTGATGGTGATGTCACGGGCATTGGGGTCAACGGGTACTGAAACCGGCGCCGGCTGAGCCGGCGGCGGGGTGATGGAGGCCGGTTGCTGCTGTTTTGGCTGGGGCGCAACGTTGTCGGTCTGCCCCTGGGCCACCTGCTGCTCAGCACTGTTTTGTGCTGGCGGGACCGGCTTGACGAAAAAGTACTGATAGCCCAGCAGAATCATAAACGAGAGGACTATCGCCAGAAAGGCTCTATATAAATCCATAAAATCGGTTTCCTTTACTCAAACAAAAGTACTACTAAAAGTATCAGGGACCAGACAGCGTCCCGGACACCTGAACGTAAAAAGATACTCAACGCCCCGTCAACAGTTACTTCAGCGGATCATAACCACCACGGGAAAAGGGGTGACAGCGCAGTAATCGCCACAGGGCCAAACCTATCCCCCGAAAAGGCCCATAACGAGTAACGGCCTCAACGGCATACTGGGAACAGGTTGGAGTATATCGGCAGGTAGGCGGCAAAAGGGGAGAAATAAAGTATTGATATCCTCGAACAAGAAAAATAAACAGACGGGTGAACAGCGCACACACCCCTCCGGACTCTGCGGCAATCGACAACGTCGTTTTCCGACAGGCAAGGCACATCAGTCAAGCTGCCCCGTTTTCTGCATAAGACCGGTCACAGCGGCCAGGACATCTGCAGGTGAGCCTAGAGAAAAACCGGGCCGTACGGTCAGGACAATATCACTCTTTACTGGAAAACTGTCCCGGTGCAGCCTGAACGACTCGCGAATTATCCGTTTGATTCTATTTCGATCGACCGCCCTGCCGGTTTTCTTCTGCACACTGATACCCAACCGGTTATGTTCCATTGCGTTGGCAGCAAAAATCAGAGAAAACCCTTTCCCGTGCAGTCTTCTCCCCTGGCGATACACACGATCAAACTCCCCGGTTTTTCTTAACAGACAGATTTTGGGAAGCATAAACCGCTCCATCGCCATCAGGCAGACAGTTGCTTTCGACCTCTGGCACGGCGACGCTTGATTATGGCCTGACCGGCACGGGTTCTCATGCGTACACGAAAGCCATGGGTTCGTTTGCGCTTAACATTGCTGGGCTGAAATGTTCTTTTGCTCATAATATGTTCCTTTCATTCTTTTCAATAGAAGGCTGCCCCTGTGTCTTGTTCCTTGCTCCCGAACTGCCTGCGCTTATGACAACACGACTGCAGGGGCGTCGGGACGTACCAAAGGAAAGACACCTGAGACTGCATTTACCATTTACATTACCAAAATTTAGTATTTTAATCATAGCAACCCCACTCTGTCAAATTATTTAAACCGGAATTAAGTAATTATCCCTTTCGGAACAACAAAACAGGCACCGTATGGATACCATAGATGTCGCTGATCTTGACTGGAACCTCCTATGGCAACAGGAAAAAAACAAAAAAACATGGCAGGAAAAAAAAGCATGTGACTGGGACAAGAAAGCTACATCTTTTGCCAAGCGAACCTCTTCCTCAATCTATGTCGACAAATTCCTGGGCCTGCTCCAGCCCCGGCAACAATGGTCCATCCTTGATGCCGGTTGCGGGCCGGGCACTCTGACCCTGCCGCTCTCCCCCATGGTCCGCCGGGTGACCGGACTTGATTTTTCCGGCAAGATGCTGGAGATTCTCGCGCAAAAGGCAAAAAAAAACAGGCTGAAGAACATCACAACCTGCCATGGCTCATGGGAAGATGACTGGCAGGGGCTGCAGATCCCGCCCCATGACGTGTCTATAGCCTCCCGTTCACTGGCCGTGCGTGACCTCCAGGCCGCCCTGACCAAACTGTCGGCCCATGCCCGGGAAAAAGTCGTCATCACCGACCGGGTCAAGCACGGCCCCTTTGACCCGGACGCCTTTGCTGCCATCGGCCGTCCTTTAAACACAGGCCCGGATTACATCTATACCGTCAATCTGCTCTACCGGATGGGCTACCTGCCCACGGTAGAATACATTCATCTCGAAGAAACACTGGAGTACGGTTCTTTTTCCGAAGCGCTTTCCGGCTACAGCTGGATGTTTCGCGACCTGACGGAAAACGAGGGCAAACTGTTGAAAAAATATGTGGGCTCTATTGCCACCACCGCAGAAAACGGCGCCGTATCCGTGCATCGCCGGCATGTACCCATCTGGGCCTATATCAGCTGGACCCCATGAGAAAGACGCTCGGGCGTTAAAAAAAACAACCAGCTGCAAGGATCACTGCCTGGGATTATGTTTGTCGGTGTTAAAAAACCTCGCCACTGACGGCGGGAAGGTTGTAACTTATTGTATTCCCGTACAGTGCAAATGGCATTTTACCTTTTTACGAGTCCATCATGTTTGTCGGTGTCGAAAAAAGCCACGAAACGACGGCGGGAAGATCATAATATCTTGTAATTACACTCTGGGCAAAGGACTTTTTTTGATTCTTACGAGGTCATGATGTTTGGAAAGCTACGAAAAAAGAAAACAAAAAATCCGGAGAACATCCTTATTCTCGGGCTGGGCGGCATCGGGTTGTATCTTGCCAAGAGACTGCTGCATGAAGACTATGGGGTCACGGTCATCGAACCCGACAGCGAGGTTGTCCGCTACGCCGACGGCAACCTTGATGCCCGGATCATCACCGGCAGCGCTATGAATATCAGCTGCTGGCAGGAAGCCCATGCAGCTGAAATGGATTACCTCATAGCAGTCACCGACAATGATGCCGTCAACATGTTGGCCTCCATGATCGGTGACCGATTCCGGATAGAGCATAAAATCGCCCGGGTGCGTTCCCTGGATTTCGGTAATGAGGACTCAATCCTTGACGGTAAAGACCTGAAAATTGATCTGTTCATCCACCCCGAAGAGTTGACGGCCCAGGAGATCGCCCGCTTGATCAACCGGACCTCAGGTGATGAAATCATCGATATCGCCCTGGGCCAGATGCAGGTGCTGGCGGCACGAATCTACGACAACTCTCCGCTGGCCAACAAAAATCTTATCGAAATATCTCGCACCTATAACGATTTCGCCTTCAGAGTCGTCGCTATTTCCCGCGGCATCACCACCATTATTCCGGGCGGAGAACATACAATCCTGCCCAAGGACCAGATCCTTATCATGGCAGGTAAGGAAGATCTGCCCCGGCTCATGGAGTTGACGGGAATCCGGCAGCAGCGCAGACACCGGGTGATGATCCTCGGCGGCGGCCTTGTCGGCAGTCGCCTGGCCGAACTCCTTGACAAAAATGTTCATGTCAGGCTGATTGAAAAAAATGAAAAACGGGCTGAGGAACTCTCCTCCATGCTGCTGGACACCGAGATTCTCCATGGTGACGGATCGGACAAAAATGTACTTGAAGAGGCCGGCCTGCTCGACATGGACACCTTTATCGCCACCACCGGTGAAAATGAAACCAATATCATGAGTTGTCTGCTGGCCAAACAGATCATGACCGGGGAGTGCGAAGGGCCTCTATGCAGCCAGAAAAAAACCATCTGCCTGGTCAACAGGGAGGAGTATGTGGTGCTGGCCTCGACCAGTGGTTCAGATATTGTGCTCAATAAAAAAATCCTGGCCGGAAACGAGATCCTGACCTTTATCCGTCAGAGCGAACTGCTCTCGGTCATGCACATGCACGGTTTTGACGCCGAGGTCGTCGATCTGATAGCTGCTCCAGGCTCACTGGTTACCCGCAAACCACTGGCCAAACTCGATACGACCCTGGTCGGACACATAATTGTCGGCAGCGTATTCCGTGACGGTGCCTGGTCCACGGCCGTGGGCTCTACCCATATCCAGGAAGGAGACCGGGTGATTGTCATCTGCAACTCCGACAACCTGAGGGATGTACGAAAACTCTTTTCCGTGTAACCGGCTTGGCTGGAGTAAAACTTCAGGGCACTGAAACGATCAGGGCTCTATCGGCAGAACCCGCCAGCCATCGCTTTCGGTAAATTCACGGGCGGCAAAACACCAGATCACGACCTTTTTTCCTGACCAGTAGCTACCTGTCCGTTGCACTTTCCTGTACAGGCTCAGCCTGGCCGGTGTGGCCCCCGATCCCCGAACCCCGATGACATCGACCGGTCCGGCCAGAGAAAAGGCCAGTTGATCCGACAACCCCGCTCCCCGGGCGTACATATCGCCGCCGTCATGAAAGACCAGCACGTGGCTGTCGCCCAGCACCAGTACGGGACTTGTCGGGTCCGACTCAGGTATCCGGCCGGCGCCATCAACAACCTCCCGAATGGCAATGATTTCTTTTTTTTCCGCATCTCCCAGCATTTGCCGAAGGTCTCCGGAAATCTGAATATCACGCCACTTTTCGGTGTATTTTCTCTTTCCTTTTAGGGTGAGTGGTTCAATTTCTTTTGCTATTTGATCTGCGGCCACTGTGACCCCATAGCCGGACCAGTGGGTATCCTCCCGGCAATACAAGGGCTTATCCTGCTTTTTCTTTAAAGCATAAAAGATCTGCCTCAGGTCAAGGACACGTACCCCCTTGTCACGAAGGATTGTGTAATATTGATCAAGGTTCGCGCCCCACGCTTTGCCTTTATCGGTATCAGGCACATGCTCGGAGTAGATCAAAGCCTTAGGCGGTACCGGCACCAGCAGCAGGGTAACTCCCTTTTCAGCCAGGGCCTGATTAAAGGCGACAATGGCCGGGGTTGGATCTTGTGCATCGGCCCGGGTCGTCTGACTTGCCGTCTTTGCCTGTTCGCCCCAGAACGGACCGATATTTAAAAACCGCAGCTCTTTTTTAAGAAACAGCCAGCCGTTTGTGCCCGACACAACCGGTGAAGAAGCCTTGGCCGCGCCCCCGGTTGCCGATAACAAAATGCCGGCAAGAACAAGAAAAATAATGCTGCTGAATGCGTGTCGCTCCATATTCATATTCATATTTACTTCTCCTCTAATTCGCCCCAGACCGGTTGCTGGAGCTGCAGGTCCAGATCTTCAAGTTCACTGCGATTCAGCCCGTCCATTTTGCCAGCCATATCATCCCAGCTTCGCAAGGTGAGTTCAATTTCATCGCCGGGTCGTAACCGGGCCGCACCGGTCCAGGTATTATTCACCATGCTGCGTAAAAACACCACCGCCTCGGAAAAAGATTCCGGATCATCTTTTGAGCTGATGTCAACCAGATGTACGGAAACCACATGGTCCCGGTAGGGGACGCTGCCGGGCCGGGGCACAGAAGAGATTTCCCGGACAAGTCCGCGCACATGCAGCTGCTCACCCGGGGCAAGGGTGAGAAAAACAGAAGGCTCAGCCGCCTTCAGTTCAAGTGGGAACAGCCGCCAGTCACCAAGGGCCAGCTCCCGGTTTGCAAACTGATAGAGCACGACTTTCTTACCGGCCAGTCGGTCCCGGCCCCGTGCCAGTTCACGGGAAAGCAGACGGCGGGTTGCAGAGGCCCCCTGATCATTTCTGACAATGCGGTCAACCGGCTGCCCCAGGACATAACTCAACTGTTCGACAAAACCTGCGGAATTCCCCCAGCCCATGGCATCAAGGGAATAAATATTACTGAAACTGTCGCCAAGCACAAGGAGTTCGGCATTCATATCCGCCTTCCACATGGAGCCATCGTTTCCGAGTATGCGCTCTATGGTTACGGTCTGTTGCGGATAAGGTTTCCATGTCTCCGGCAGGTCAAGCATGGCGGCGATATCACCCTGATTTGTCATGGAACTGGGCTCTGTTGCCGGCAGGACAAAATCGCTCCGGCTCCATGACACCCGACCGTTCAACTCTCCTGAGAGTTTCCGGCAGACCCACTCCATGGCAGCCGGGGTCCAATGGGTATCGGTGCGGAGATATGCCGACTTTCCGGTTCGCCTTTGATATTCCTCCAGCCACCCGGCCACATCGGCAACCCACACCCCGGCTTCTCTCAACCGGTCGACAAACAGTTGATAGGAAACGTTGTGCACCGCACCCCCGACGCTTACTCGTGAACTCAACTTTTCAGGGGCAAGCTCCGGTTTGACCGGAGTGGGGACAACCAGCAATTTGACCCCTCTTTCCGACAGCTGGTCTTGAAAGTCGAGGATCGTCCTGACGGGATCCGGCCATGGCGGATCTTCCCACTCGGCAGCAGTCCGTATTCTTTTGTCCTGCTGCTGCCGGGTTAAAAAACCCGGACCGGTAACAGAGTCCACATCCGGACGATAAAAAAGCCAGGAGTCCCGGCCGGGATAGACCTTTTCATTGCCTACCCCGGTCATGAGCAATCCGGCCTGTGCCCATGGCCTCAACCATGAGGCAACTGCCCCCTGCTCCTCAATATCATCTTCGGTTTGGCGGATATCTTTGAGCAGGCGACGATTGGCACTGATCCAACCGGCAGCGGACAGGCCCTGCGCCCAAAGCCCTTGGACGATTTCAGAAAGCTCGCCAACCAGGGCAAACGAACGTAATGACGATATGGAAGAGTCCCGGCCTTGCTTTTGCCATTCCACAATATGATCGGTCACGAGTACCCCGACGACCAGCAGCAGCCAGACCGCAACAAAGCAGGCGGCAGGCCGGGGACGAATCGCCGTCACCCCGACCTCGGCATGGGCCTGCTGCACTCTGGCACATTCTTTTGCGGTTGTCTTCATGATCAAAAAATAAAATAGATAAAGGGATTATAGGCCTGGGCCGTAAGCAGTACCACCGAAAGGACAAACAGCAGCAGACAAAGGGCCAGCTTGCCTGGACTCAGAGTCCTGGTCCAATCCCAGGTCTGCGGCCCGCCCCAGACAACAGCGGCCCCGACACTCATCATTACGACATAAAAGGGCTGATAGATGATACCGCCGACCAGCAGCGAGGCCGGTGTCTGTTGCCCGATCCCCGCCATGTTGCCCAGATATCTGGTTGCATGGGCCAGGGTTTCGGCACGAAAGAAGACCCAGGTGATCAGCAGGAGCAAAAAGGTGCAGGCCACCTGCAGGGCCTGGGGCAACCGGTGATAGATGCTGTTTTTTCCCTGCAGCCGTTCCAGCATTAAAAAAAACCCATGCAGACCGCCCCAGACCACAAAGGTCCATGAGGCGCCATGCCAAAGTCCGCCCAGCAGCATAACCGTCATCAGATTGGCATAGGTTCGCATCTCTCCCCTGCGGTTTCCCCCCAGAGGAATATAGAGATAATCACGCAGCCAGGAGGATAAAGAGATATGCCAGCGCCTCCAGAAATCGGTTATCGAGACGGCAAGATACGGTGAGTTGAAATTTTTTGGATAGACAAACCCCAGCATCAGCCCTATGCCGATGGCCATGTCCGAGTAGGCGCTGAAGTCAAAATAAATCTGGAAGGCATAGGCTACCGCCCCGTACCAGGCATCAAGCACGTTCAGAGAGTCCGCAGAAAAAACAACATCAGCGACCTTACCGGCCGGGTTGGCCAGCCAGACTTTTTTTGTCAGCCCCACACAGAGAAAGGCCGCTCCTCTGGCAAATTTTGTAACGGTATGGGTCCGTGAACGGAGCTGATCTGCCACTTCAGCATAACGAATAATCGGACCGGCAACCAGCTGGGGAAACATGGAGACATAGCAGGCAAAATTGGTAATATTTTTCAGGGGCCGGGCATGACCACGATACACATCAATGGTATAGCTCATGGACTGAAAAGTGTAAAAACTGATGCCAAGGGGAAGGGTCACCTTCAGGGCAACATCCAGGGCCCAGCTTTCCATGCCCCAGGCAGCCATGAGTGCATCCCAGGAACCGGTTGCAAAGTTGAAGTATTTGAAGAATCCAAGCAGAGACAGGTTGCTGAGGATCGAGACTGCAAGTGCCAGACGCTGCCTGGTGGATCTTGGACCGGCCTGTTCCAGAAGGGGTTCCGGCTTGCCGGACCATGGCGAGATCCCGACAATCACCAGGCCGCAGCAGTAATCGACCAGGGTTGAAAAGAGCAGCAGTACAACAAAGGCCGGATTGGACCAACCGTAGAACGCATAGCTGACAAGCGTCAGCATCAAATGTTTTCCGGCCCGCGGCACCAGGTAATACCCCAGCAGTGCAACCGGCAGGAAGTAAAATAAAAACAGATAGGAGCTAAAAACCATGGGACAGGCTCCGGATCAGGGACCGGCAGGATTCCGGGCACAGGTCACCAGGATCCGGTATCGGTTATTAGACGACTGGTCAGAAGTCAAACTGATAGTACATCGGCAGCAGGAGATTATCCGACTCCATGGACAGCCGCTCCCCCTCAAGCTCGGGCCGGTTATCAAAGGCATCCAACCGCAGTTCATAGATCTTCCCCTCTTCCCGAACAGCGTCAGGCAGACTTTTTCCATCCAGGATCGCCCAGCGTGCGACCAGGATATTCCGATCCTTGAGCTCACCCTGCAACAGTTCCGTTATTTTATACTCATCAACCACCAGCCCCCTGCGATAGGGCAGGATATCCTCCGGCGAGGGGATGGTCGAAGCGGAAACCAGTTCAGCCCTGACGATTACCGGTTCAATGGCAGTGGCCGTGTCCTGCATCTGCTCGTAGGCCAGGGCAAGCTGCTCCAGCTCCTGAACATTGAGGGCGCCCCCATAGAGCGCGACGTGCTCAACCAGGCCGTTCCAGCCGGGATCTTTTTTGATGCCGGAATCTCCGAAGATCAATGGCCAGGTGGTGAAGGGAGAAATTTTTCGTTGATACTTTTTGGAGGGTTCATCATTTATCGTAAGAAAAATCTGCTCGGGTTTCAATATCAACACCACATGGGCCTGCCCAACCGGCAGCTCTCCCAACCGCGTGACCAGGGCATATTGTCCGACTCTCCGCTCCTCGAGCACCAGTAGTCCCTGCTCATGGCGCAAAATGGTCTGATTTTCCGGCCCATTGCCCATGGAGAGCACCACCCCGTCGGTCTGGTCCTGGAGAAGCGACACCGTTACGGCCAGTTCCAGCGACACAGCGCCTGCATTCGTATACTCAGCAGGAACAGGTTCCGGCAAACGGCTGGCTCTGTACCACCCCGTTTTAATATCCATCTGATAGTTCAAACCAAAACGTGCCCTTCCCCGGGCAACGACTTTCGCCTGATACAACTGTCCACCGACCCCGGTCCACTCGTTTTCTGCCGCCGCATTGTCCCAGGCAAACAGGAGTTCTTTGTTGACCACAGGCCAGCGCAATCCCTCAGCGGAGCTGTCGGCCGGAGAAACGGCCTCCTGCGGGACCGCTTTTCCCTGGTCAGTCTGCGCGGTCTTTTCGACCCACATATCGGGATAGAAATCAGCTCGCTGGTTATTGGTGACCCGAAACCACGCCTCAATCTCGGTGTAGGCTGGATTAAACCTTCCGGCGTATACTTCAACTCCGGCCCCGCCTCCTCGAATATTATTTCCACCCTGCCGGATCATATAGGGGCCAGTCATGACCATGAATCGCGAATTATTGCTCCAGCGCGGATGGTAGACCTCATGCCCGTCAATGCCCGGGGCAGCGGCAAGGTGAATTCGGCTTCGCGTCCCCTTACGGGTATCGACCATCTCGAGATTTCGATGGGAACCATCAAAAAACCAGAAACGAAAGGCCTGGTCGGGGGACACCCCGGGCCAGCAGCCTTTGCCGTAGCTGCGGGCCTGTCCACGATCGGTATCAATAAGAGCACACTCGGCATTTGCTATCTCAGCCGAAAAATACCGCCCGTCTCCGGACACATGGACAGCGTCACCAAAGGGCATTGTTTCCCACACTAATTCTTCAGCTGATGGTTTGTTGAGTTGAACCCGGTACAGCCGCGTGGACCCCGGCTTTTGGTAGCCTTCGGAGGATCTGCCGACATAGACCCAGTCAATACCATCCGCCGGATTCTGCCAGACCGCAAGTGCCCTGCCCGTTGTCAGATCCCGTCGATTCCGACCGGACCAGTCGACAACCTGGACTCGATGCTTTTTAAAATCTGAAAAAATTACCTGGTTGCCGGAGGGTGCAATCAGAGGACGATAAAAATTCTCCGGGCCGGATAGAATGACCCGCTCGCCCCGATCATCTTCGGAATCATAGCCCATCAATCTCAGGTGATCAGACAGGGCGGAAACGTCTGTATTGTCTCCAAGGTCCTGCACCCAGACGACCCGAGCCGGAGCACCTGCAAACTCATGCAGGGTTGAGATCTCGCGGGCCTCCACCTGTGGCTGTTCATTCCTGCAGGCGCCAAGGAAAATCAGCAACCCCATGAGCAGGAAAATCATCCCGGTGATGCCGGGTGCATTGCAGAAATACTTCCGTCGTTTATTTTTATTTTTCATACATCCGGGTCGGGTCTCCGACAGTCTATCGAGCGGCATTTCAACAAGTTATACAAATAACCACAACTTGAATTAATAAAAAAAATCAGATGGACGGTTCCGACTACTTATGCTTATCCTGGTCTTCCTGACTCTGCCGCAGGCTGTCTCGAACCTGTTTTTCAGACCAGTTTTGCTCAATGATATCTTTCCTGTACAGTTCCATGCCCCCTCTATCAGGGGCACGATTTAAAACATCTTCATAAGCCCGTTTTACCTCTTCCAGAAGGATGGGTAAAAAACAACCAGGGCGGAAAACATCTCCAACCGGCCCACCATCATGTTCCAGGCGAGAAACCACTTACCCGTATCCGAGAGAAAGGAATAATTCTGGGTCGGGCCGACCGCACCAAACCCCGGGCCGATGTTCATCAATGCGGCGATAACGGAACTCATGCCGGTCACATAATCCATATTATCAACCAGCACCATAAAACAGCCCCCTATAAATACCATGAAAATATTGACAATAAAATAACAAATTGCCAGATCTTTGATGGAGGAATCAATGGGCTTGCGGTTCAACCGGATCGAGACAACCGACATGGGCTGAAAAAAGATTTTCCGCACGGTTCCCCACATATATTTACACAAAATCACATAATGAACGACCTTGATGCCGCTGGTGGTTGAACCGGCACAGGCTCCGATAAAGCAGACAACATAGAGAAACATCTGGGCGGCCTGGGGCCATTTTTCATAATCAGCGGTGCCGAATCCAGTCGTGGTCAGCAGCGACATGACCTGAAACGTTCCGTACCTGATCGATTCCATCACTCCGGGATAGGTATTTTCCCGCCAGAGGATCCAGGAGACCATGCCGCAGAAAAAGAGCAGCAACAGGACATACCACTTGAACTCCGTGTTCACGGTTACGGCCTTCAGGTCGCCATGCAGTATCTGGTACAGCAGGACAAAACTGGTTCCGCCAAGAAACATGAACAGGATAATAATCCAGTCAACATAGGCGCTGTCGTAAAAAGCGATACTGGCATTTTTCGGGGAGTAGCCGGAGGTGGAAACCGTGCCGAATGAGGTGCACAGGGCATCAAACAGGGACATACCGCCGACGACAAGCAGCACAGTCTGCAAAAGATTGAGGGCCAGATAGATCCACCAGAGCCTGATCATGGTATCTCTGGTTCTCGGGGTGAACTTTTCCTTGGTTATGACCTGACCCGGACTTGACTCGGCCCGAAAGAGCCGCAGCCCCCCCATGCCCTTGGGAAGAAAAATAACCGTCAGGGTGAGAAATCCCATGCCGCCCAGCAGGTGGGTTTCACTGCGCCAGAAGAGCAGACCATGGGGCAGTGCTTCAATATCATTGAGAATGGTTGCGCCGGTGGTGGTGTAGCCGGACATCATCTCAAAAAAAGCATCGGTAAAGGAAGGAATCGAGCCGTGGATCATGAACGGCAGGGCCGACATTGCTGAAACAATGAACCAGCCGACCACCGCAATAAAAATACCGTCCCGCATATGGAGGTCGTGCTTCTTTCTGAAAATCCACCAGCAGGGCAGTCCGGCGCAGAGAGTGATCAGGGCGGAGATCAGTATAGGCAGTTGATCCGATTCACCGTAGTACAGGGAACAGAGGAGCGGCAGGGACATGGAACAGCCGGTGACAATCAGCAACAGACCGAGCACATGGAGAATGGATGAAAAATGCATAAACCAAACCGGCTGTACCGGGGTGTTGTTTCGTTGGAGTTTTTTTAAAAGTTCAATGCCATTCTGCCGGATTCTGCCTTTAGTCACGTTCCTGAAAATATTCAAGACGGACAGATCAGGCAAAACTGCTTCAGCTCCTGCGCAGGTGAACGTCCATGGATTCAGGTTTGAGTTTTTGGCTTTAAGTGGTATTAAAGCATCTGCAAGAAAAAAAAACCAACCACCAGACTCTTATCAAAGATTATAAACAATTCTCTGCAACCTGGCACCTGATACCTGAAACCTGACACCTGATCCCCTAATGGATACTTTTGATATTGTTATAATCGGCGCCGGCCATGCCGGCTGTGAAGCCGCCCTTGCAGCCGCCAGAATGGGCTGCAGGACGCTGGTCTGCATCATTAATGCCGACACCGTCGGGGCCATGTCCTGCAACCCGGCCATCGGCGGTCTGGCCAAGGGACACCTGGTCAAAGAGATTGACGCCCTCGGCGGCGAGATGGCAAAAAATATTGATGCCACCGGCATTCAGTTCCGCCGCCTCAACACCAGTAAAGGCCCTGCGGTTCGTTCCTCCAGGGCCCAGGCTGATCGGCTGCTGTATCGGTTACGGATGAAAAAAATCCTGGAAAACCAGAAAAATCTAGCGATCAGGCAGACCGTAGTCGACGAAATCCTGACCGAAAACGGCAGGGTTACCGGTATCCGGACCTCTCTTGATGAAGTCATCCACGTTTCGGCGGTGGTGGTCGCCACCGGCACATTTCTCAACGGCCTGATCCACATAGGCCTCAAACAGTTTCCGGCCGGTCGGATGGGAGATGCCCCTTCCACCCGGCTGGCCCGCTGGTTTCTGGAACAGGGATTTGCAGTCGGACGGATGAAAACCGGGACGGTTCCCCGGCTTGACGGTACAACCATTGATTACTCACGCCTTGAGGCCCAGTATTCCGACGACCCGCCGGTCCTGTTTTCCTTCAGCAGCAGCGGCCCGCCCCCACTGGAACAGCGCCCCTGTTACATCACCTACACCAATGAACAGACCCACGAGGTGATCCGAAACTCCATTGATCAGTCACCCATGTATGCCGGGATCATTGAAGGGATCGGAGCCCGTTACTGCCCTTCCATTGAAGATAAGGTCATGCGTTTTCCGGACAAGGGCAGACATCAGATTTTCCTGGAACCGGAAGGGCTCGACACCGTGGAAGTCTACCCCAACGGTATTCCAACCAGCCTGCCCCTGCAGACTCAGATCAATATGATCCATTCCATTGTCGGCCTTGAGCAGGCAAAAATTATCCGGCCCGGGTATGCAATTGAATATGACTATATCGACCCCAGGGGGATGTACCCTTCCCTGGAAACAAAAAAGGTCAAGGGACTCTTTCTTGCCGGTCAGATAAACGGCACCTCCGGCTATGAAGAGGCCGCCGGTCAGGGGCTGATGGCAGGGATCAACGCGGTGTTCAACGTTCGCGGCGAAAAACCGTTGATTCTCGATCGTTCCCAGGCCTACATCGGGGTGCTCATTGATGACCTGGTCACGCTTGGTACCAAAGAACCGTACCGGCTCTTTACCTCCAGAGCCGAGTACCGGCTGCTGCTGCGTGAAGACAATGCCGACCTGCGGCTGCGGAAAATCGGCCATGCAATCGGCCTGGTTGATTCAGAAACCTGGCAGGCCTTTACCCGGAAAAAAGAAATAATTGAACAGGCAAGTCAACACCTCTGCAAAGAGCGCATCCTGCCGACCGGGCCGGTAAACCAATATCTGTCCGCAATCAACAGCAGTCCCATCAGCCAGGCAATGACCCTGGCGGAACTGCTGCGCAGGCCGGAGATCAAGATGACTCAGCTGGCTGAAATCATCCGCTGCAGCAAGCTGGACCTGATAACGGATCCGGACGATCTGCAGTTTGCTGATGAAATAGAACTGCAGGTAAAGTATGCCGGCTATATCAAACGGCAGGAAGAACAGGTCGCTCGATTTAAAAAACTTGAAACCGTGGAACTCCCGGAAAATATTCCCTATGATGAGCTGCCCGGCCTTTCCGCTGAAGTCGTCGAGAAACTCAGCTCCATCCAGCCCCGCTCGCTTGGCCAGGCCCTTCGCATTTCCGGAGTTACCCCGGCCGCAGTCTCGGTGCTGCAGGTTCACCTGAAAAAGATGGGCCTCTTATAAATGAAGGCCGGAGAACGCCATGCAACATCCCTGTCCCCTAACCCCTGATCCCTGTTGTTACTATGCTCACCTATCCCCATATTGATCCGGTCATATTCAGCCTCGGCCCGCTCCAGGTTCGCTGGTACGGCCTCATGTACGTTCTTGGCTTTCTTGCCGCCTATCTGCTGGTACGCTACCAGGCGAAAAAATTTCAATGGCAGGAGCTGGATGCACACATTGACAACCTGAACCTGGCCATCATTGCAGGGGTCATTCTCGGGGGAAGACTCGGATACGTCCTTTTTTATAATCCCGGCTACTACCTGCAACATCCTCTGGAAATCTTTGCCACCTGGCAGGGGGGGATGTCCTTTCACGGCGGCTGCATCGGCGTCCTGCTGGCAGGATTTTTGTATTGCCGGCGTACAGGTCTGGATTTCTGGAAGGGTGCGGATGTCTACGTGGTTACAGTGCCCATAGGGCTGGGGCTGGGCCGGATAGGCAACTTCATCAATGGAGAACTCTATGGACGGATAACGGAACTGCCCTGGGGAATGATTTTTCCCGGCGGCGGCCCTTTGCCGAGACACCCCTCACAACTATACGAGGCACTGCTGGAGGGCGTCCTGCTCTTTGTGATGCTCTGGACCGTAAAAGAAAAGACCTGGCAGCAGAAAAAATCATGGCCCCACGGCACCATGGTCGTGCTCTTTCTCATCCTTTATGGGAGTATTCGCTTCTGTATAGAATTTGTCAGGGAGCCGGACCCGCAGTTGGGAAGGCTGTTGCTGGGATTGACCATGGGGCAGCTATTGAGCCTTGCCATGATCGTTTTCGGACTGCTCCTCTACGGCGTACGCAGAAAGGC
>JAJRQC010000059.1 GCA_024280455.1 Deltaproteobacteria bacterium
AATGTGGCCCGCTTTTACTGGCATATTTTTGATGAATTCCAGGCAGCGCCCATCGATAACAGCGGCTACGTGGCGGGTGAAGTCATGGCCGGAATCAGCCGGGCTATGATCAGCATCTTTATTATTATTGGATTGGGAGCGCTGTTCGGGGTGCGGCTCCATTATTCAATCACCTTCTGGCTGGCTATCCTGCTCAACAGTTTTCTCTTTGCCTCCCTGGCCGTTGCCATGGCCATGCTGGTGAAAAGCCATGCCGACCAGAGCCTGCTGACCAGCTTCATTATCACTCCCATGGCCTTTCTGGGTGGAACCTTCTTCCCCCTTGACCGGCTGCCGGACTGGATGCAAACCCTTCTCGGTTTCCTGCCGCTCACCCACGCCTCCACCGCTATCCGGGCCGCATCCCTTGGCAAACCTGTGCAGGTCACTTCGATACTGTTGCTGGGAGCAACCGCTGTCGCCATGTTTATCATGGCTATTTATTGTGTCAACAGGGCAAAGGACTGAAAAAATGCATATTACCACCTGTTATAACGGGGTTGAAATTCACCGCGCAGACAAAATCATCTATGGAAAATTCCTTGAATCTCATCTGGTATTATCCACCTGCCGGGTTGTAGGCGGAATACAGCGGGATCTGAAATATGTTCTCAACCATCAAAGTTGTGAACCCTGCAATCATAGCCGCAACCATAAAGCCGCGGTCCTTGATCCGCAAAAATACCGGGGGAAAATATGTGCTCCCCATGGTTTGGAACCGGAAAAATGTGCAACCATGGGGACCGCTGCCAATATGCATCATGCCGCCTTTGTCCAGAAAACATTTCGAAACCTTGAGGTATGGGAAGTGATGCTGTTTCAGGGTATTTTCATGGATTGTTGTGGCTGGACAGTGCCGAAATATGGTCCAGCCATGCTGGTTCATTTACTGCTTTCAGTTTTTCTATTGCTGATTCCCGTCTCTCTTTCGGCAGGTCAGAACATCCCTGCTGGACAGCTTACTGTCCGTTATGCAAAAGGATTTCAGGTGGAATACAGGGATGCAGTGACCTTGGTTACCGTGACCAACCCCTGGCCTGGGGCAAAGACCGGGTTTTGCTATCTGCTTAAGAAAAGAGGGGCGGTAACACCGCCGGGATATGATGACTGCCAGGTTGTGGAAATTCCGGTTAAACGACTGATATCGCTCTCAACTACCGTCCCCCCGCCTTAACCAATACTCCTTTTTCCGGGCGTTGGAATGTGGCCAGAGGAGAGAGCTTTGCCGCCCGCTTTCTTGCTGATGCAGGGGCTGATTATATCTGGAAAGATCTGCCCGGCACAGGCTCCATGCCCATGGACATCGAAATGGTCTATGAGCGGGGAGCGGCAGCGGATTTCTGGGTCAATACAGGCAACTGGGCAACTCTTGCCCAGGCTGTCCGCTCTGCACCTCGCATGGCGACCTTCAAGGCCATCAAGGAGAAGCGACTGTACAACAGAAACAGGAGAGTAAATGATTCCGGGGCTAATGATTACTGGGAATCAGGCATGGTCCAGCCGGATGTGATCCTGGCCGATCTGATCCGCATCTTTCATCCGGAGCTGTTGCCGAATCATGAACTCTACTACTATCAGAGGCTGCCATGAACAGACAGCCTTTTCTGTTGCTCATGCTGCTGGTCATCGCCGGAGTTGCCTTTATCCTGAATCTGGGAACCGGCACGGTCTCCATTCCACCGGATCAGACGCTTTCCATTCTCTTTGGCCATGGCTCTGAAAAACAGAGCTGGCAGACCATTATTATGGTATTCCGGCTGCCCAAGGCCATCGCTGCGTGCACAGCCGGGGCGGCGTTGGCTCTTAGCGGACTGATGATGCAAACCCTGTTCCGTAACCCCCTGGCCGGGCCATCGGTGCTGGGGATCAGTTCAGGAGCCAGCATGGGAGTGGCCTTGGTGGTTCTTGGCACAGCAATCAGCAGCCGTGGCAGCCGCCTGGTGGAAGGGCTGGGGCTGGGAGGAAATATGATGCTGGTGGCGGCCTCGGCCTTTGGCGCCTTTCTTGTTTTACTGGCCATCCTTATTGCGGCCCGCTGGGTCAAAGATGTCATGACCCTGCTCATTATCGGCATTCTGGGAGGTTTTGCCTTAAGCAGTGTGGTCAGTGTACTTATTCATTTCAGCCGACCGGAAATGGTGCAGGCGTACATGGCCTGGACTTTTGGCAGTTTTGCAAATATTACCTGGCAGGAGATGAAAATCTTCCTGCCGGTGCTGCTGGCCGGTATCTTTTCCTGCCTGCTGGTTGGAAAACTCCTGAACGGTCTCCTGCTTGGTGAGGATTATGCCCGTTCCATGGGGTTGAATTATCACTCCGTTCGTCTGGTGATAATCAGCCTGACCGCCTTACTGGTAGGTTGTGTTACCGCCTACTGCGGCCCTGTCGGCTTTATCGGCATTGCCGTGCCCCACCTGGCCCGGGTGGTAGCAGGAACCTCCGATCATCGTTCTCTTCTTGCTGTTACCGCCATCCTTGGCAGTGTCACGGCACTGGTCGCCGACATCATTGCCCAACTCCCCGGCCATGCCAGTGTTCTCCCGTTAAATGCCGTTACCGCCATGATCGGCAGCCCGGTGATTATCTGGTTTATTATTAAACGGCAGCGTAAATTTTTTGTCTGAATTGAATATAAAATACTTGATTCTTGCCATAACCAGCCGTTGTAATCTTTGTTGCCGGTATTGTTATCAGGAAGCCGGCAGGGATGGTGAGGACATGACGGATGAAATTCTGGACCATGCACTGTCACTGATTGCCGGCCAGAATGCGCCCTGTCATGTCCAGATAACCGGAGGTGAACCGACCCTGCTACCGGACAGGATTGCCCGTATCGGAGACAGGTGCCGGGCTATGGCCGGTGCACCTACCCTGGCCATCCAGACCAATGGAACCCTGCTCACCCCAGAGCTGGTGCGGTTATTCCAAAAGTATGCAATACAGGTTGGGGTCAGCCTTGATGGTCCTCCGGATATACAGGAAGAGATAAGGGGCAAGGCCGCGGATACCCTGCGAGGTCTGAAGTTGCTCGAGGATTATGATATCCCCTTCCGGGTGACCACGGTGGTTACAAAACAAAATATCCTGCACCTGGATAAACTGGCACTGCTATTGGCCGGTTTTGTAAACAGTCGTGGGATCGGCCTTGATCTTCTTATCGACAAAGGGCGGGCAACATTGGGGGAAGTGCAACCTCCGTCCCACGAAGACCTGCAAAAGGGAATGAGACAGCTCATCACAACCCTTGCCATGGTGAACAGTCGTCGCCGAACACCCATCCGTCTGCGGGAGGTTGACCTGCTGGGCCGCAGATCGGCCAACCATCATTTTTGCCGGGCGGCCACCGGACAAAGCCTGGCTGTTCATCCCAGCGGCACACTCTTTCCCTGCGGACAAACCATGGCCGCCCCGGTTTTTTCCATGGGAACCGTCATAGAACCAGATATCCCCGAGATTCTGCCATTAACCGCAATTCGCCTGACTTCACACCAGTGCCGGACCTGCCCACTGAACGGAAGGTGCCCTGGGGACTGCCCCAGTCGCACATATTACAACACAGATCAGAATG
Organism: Deltaproteobacteria bacterium; assembly: GCA_024280455.1. Taxonomy (GTDB): domain Bacteria; phylum Desulfobacterota; class Desulfobulbia; order Desulfobulbales; family Desulfobulbaceae; genus DRLX01. Next base: position 3,608 of record JAJRQC010000059.1, read on the forward strand.
TTCCTCTGGTCTGCACAATGTATAAGGCTCTGGTTAAGTAACAGAAAATAAAGGCACCATTAAAACAATCACCCATCATTGAGCCGAAATCGAACCGGAACCTGGACCGTCATTTTTTGTGGAATACCATTAATGGATCCTGGCTGAAAACGCCATTTACGAACCGCTCTCAGTGCCGCTTTGTCAAGGAGTGAATGACCGCTGCCTGCAAACAGGGTAACTGTTGTCGGCCTCCCGTATTCGTCCACATCGACTTTCAGCACAACCAGCCCTTCATACCCGCGCCGCCTTGCCAGCCGAGGATACCTGGGGGGCGGATTGAGCTGATAGAGTGGACTGGCCTCCTGAATCACCTGAGCCGCTGTTTCTTTCTGGTTCTGATCTTCTTCGCTTTCCAGTCCTGACAGAGATGGCAACTCTTGCTGCACTTCCTTGTTTTCCACCTTCTTCACGACTTTCTGTTTTTTTACTCTTTCGGTAACCTTAACCTTACGAACGGGTGGTTGTGGGATGTGAGGCACCGGCTTCTTCAGAACAGGTTTCAATACTGGTTCGGGAACCGGGGCAGGTTCAGGAGGGGGCGCGGGCGGCTCAATGGGTGGTTCAGGTTCCGGCTCTGATTCAGGAACGGCAACTGGTTCTGTTTCCCGTATCTGCTCAGGTTGGGTTTTAATCGCTGGCCTGCACCCCAAGGAGACGGCAATTCTCTGTACGGCAAGGGGTTCAGGGCGGACGACATGGGCCTGGTTCGGGATATACAGATTTAAAAGGGCAAGATGCGCCCCCAGGGCACAAATGATTGAGACAACAAGACGGTGGGACACGAGAGCAGTCAAGGCTGGTTGGTACCCTGTTCGGCCTGCAGGGATATTTTTTTGAGCCCACTGTTCTGTACTGCATCCAGCACCCTGAACAGTTCCTGGTACGGGATCGTTTTGTCGGCAAAAATCTGGACTTCCGGGGATTGAGTATCTGTTGATTTCCGTCGCAGTTCTCCCGTGAGCTGCTCCAGGGTGACCGGAGACTCATCAAGAAAAATCCGTATGTTTCCAGCTCCGGCCTGGATAGTTACAGAAATGGCCACTTCGGTTTCAAGGGCTGCGCTGCCGGACTGTGGCAGATCCACAGGCAAACCATGGTGAACAGCCATGGAAAGCATGGCATAGATGAAAAAGACCAGGAGCAGAAAGACAATGTCAATCAGCGGCAGCATTTCAATCCTGGGTGGGTCTATGGAGGATCGGGAAATTTTCATGGCTGTTCTCTGCGTTTCAACCTGGTATATACCACTTCCAGGCTGGTGGCATATTTTTCCATGATATGGGCGGCGTGTTCAATACGGCTTTTGAAGTAGTTATAGGGGAAAACCGTGGCGATTGATATGGTCAGTCCCGCAGCAGTGGTGATCAACGCCTGAGCAATGCCGCCGGTGACCAGCTTCGGATCGGCCACCCCACCGGCTCCCAACATTTTAAAAGAAGTGATAATACCCAGCACCGTACCCAGAATCCCAAGCAGTGGAGAAACCGTGATCATGGTATCAAGAACTGTCATATACTGTGCCATTTTTCTCAGGCGATGTCTGGCTTCCGCTTCCATAGCCTTGCTCATGTCATAATCGCGGTGCTGAATGCCCACCACCAGCATTTTGATCACATGATCCCGGCTGCCCCTGCATTGTTCTCTGATTTGCTCCCATTCTCCGTCTTCGGCAAGGTGGAGGATTGTATCCATAAGTTTGCGGTTACGTCGCTTTCGTATCTGGACCCAGAAAAACAAACGTTCAAAAGTGACACTTACCGCTACGATGGAACAGGCCAGTAACGGCCACATAACCGGACCGCCGGAAATAAACAATTCATAAATGCGCATAATTTTATTTTCAATAATGCTGAGCTAACATCATGGCTCGCTGCAGCCGTTCCAGGTAAAAGTCCAATATTTCGGGGAACCAGGCCAATCCCTTGAACCAGTGTTGATTATTGTGATTGTGAGATACCTCGGAACATTCCACATGAAAGCCCAAGCCCTCAAGAACATACTTCCAACTATCCCCGTCATCCCCAATAAGTTACCCCCTACAACTCCAGCCAGGACTCTGAAAATATCGCCTCTCCGGAAAGGCAGCGATATGTTTTATAGTGTTCCAGAGCCGCCCCCTCCAAGGTGTCCGGATCAGGATAATTTCCGTCCATCATGCCGTGAACCAGCTCTACAAGCTCGGGCCTCTTCCCCTGGCAGATAGCCATCAATTCAGCATCGTACGAATTGACAATGGCAGTGGTCTGTCCATATTTCATCAACATGATCAGATAGGTTCGATCCAGATATTTACGCAGATGCTCTGCAACGCCGTTTGACACATTGGAGAGCCCGACAGTGGAGCCGGCTCCGGGAGCAATATCGGGCAGCATCATCATGAATTCAAGCCCCGAGGCTATCTGATCGGCACCAAGGGTCATGGGCGTGCCTATGGGATCAAAGAGGATCTTTTCATTGGGAATACCAGCCCCGTTCAATGCGGTGAGCAGATCAACGGCCATGGATGCCCGTTCGTTTGAGTCCCGCGGCATTCCATCCGGCCCCCAGAGCAAGGCAATGACGTTGCAGCCCGTCTCGGCGGCCACAGGAATCAGGGCTTTCATCCGTTCCGGCTGGGCTGAGATGGAATTCATGATGGCCGCTTCTTTGTTTTGCACAGTTTTAAAACCCGCAATCATGGCATCGGTGTTGGTCGTGTCGAGACAGAGGGGGGTATCCACCGCTGCCTCGACGGTTTCAACAACCCATGGCATCAGGTTGGTTCCATCCTTACGGGCCGGTCCGATATTCAGATCAATATAGGCTGCTCCGGCCTCGGTTTCTTCCCTTGCCATCTCCTGAATTGGACCGGGTTCCCGACTCTTCATGGCCGTACCGGAACGGGTGCCCATGATATTTATGCTTTCCGCAATACCCTTGACGGTTCGCGGAGGATTGCTGTTTGCTTTCTCCTCAGCAACATCTCCCCCCACACTTATTCGTGTTTTGCCTGTGGTTTCTGCTGACAGTTCTTCCAACAGCCTGGTGAGTTTCCGGTCAAGACAGTTACAGATAACCGCGTCAAGTCCCGCCTCGGCAAGCAGGGGGAAAAGACGGCAATGCAAAGCCGACCGTTTTCCGGGCTCCAGGCAGACCGAAGTATTGGAAAGGCCTGCAATGGTCTTCACCTCCGTATTCAGTGCCTTGATCAAATGAATTGATTCGCAAACAGTTTTTATATCCGGAAGCCCACCGCCAAGGAGCATGGCCGTGGGATCAGGACGGCAGGAAATAACCGGATCAAGATAAATCCTTGACGGAGGAAATCCCGTCTTTTCCGCTGTTTCCAGTACCTGAACCGCAAGATTCAGTCTTTCATCAACATCTGCAGGAGTCTGCTCCCTATTGACCAGAAGCACTGTCAGGTCAACCGACAGCTCCTTGAGAGCATCCATGATTAGCCTGAGTTCATCAAGGTTGGCGGTAACCGCATTGATTGTGATGGATTCTCCATATCGCTCTAGAAGATCCATCTGTTTCAGGATATGACTGGAGATGAACAGTTCAAGATCTGTTTTTTCTTGAAGTGTCGTAAGTAGCCATTCTGTACGAGACCCAAGTCGTTCACTGCTTCCAAGGTTGAGATCTATTCCGCTTGCTCCAGCGGTGGCCTGTTTTTGAGCCATATTGACAATTGCTTCTTCATCCTTGTTTTCAAGAGCTTCCAAAAACAGAGGATTAGTGAGATGCATTGATTCGCCTATTATTTTCATGCCTTTTTCCGGATGTAAGATAATGTTCAGATGGGTGAAATGCCCAATTCAGGTAGTGTCTTGTCAAAACGTATAGCGGTAACTGACAAAAAAACTCTGACCGGGCTTGGGAAAGCCTTTTTTCTCGTAGTAATCTTTGTCAAACAGGTTGTCGACTTTGAGTGCGACCCGATGGTGCTCAAGAAAGTTGATGCCGAGAACCAGGTCAACAACGGTGAATGAAGGATATTCCAATTCAGGATATCCGGCCGCATTCCAATCGGTATCTTTCATCTTGCCCTGACTGCGAAAATTTAATTTGGAGTCAATCATACCGTCGTCATACCGGATGCCGTAGTTCATGGTGTACTTGGCGACATTATGGATATCTCTGGTTCCTCCACCCTGGATATCCTCTTCGGCATTGAACATGTGAGTGGAGTTGATAAAAAATGCCAGGGAACGATCCCACTGCAATGGCGCTCCAATGTCAAAGGAGAACATGGTTTCAAGTCCATCCATCTCAGCGCCGAGAGAATTCTCATAAGTACCGATGTTGCCATGTGTGACCTTGGTTATTTTGTCATCAACGTTGGTATGGAAATAGGTGATATCGGCGGAAAGGCCGAGTTTTTTTGACTCATATCCAACTCCTCCGTCCCAAGTTGTGGATGTCTCCGGATCAAGACTGCTGTTCCCTTTGGTTATCATGGTTACACCGCCGACAATGCGCTCGGAATATCCTGCCAACTGACCGGCATTGGGCGGAACAAAAGCCTGACCGATGGTTGTGTGCAGCCGAAAGCCCTTAAAAAACAAATAATTCAAACCCGCCCGGGGACTGACGGTGGAAAAGCTTTCAGACTTTGGCACAAAATCGGTCTTAAAGGGGGTGGACAGTGTCTCCACATCGAAATAATCATATCTGCCACCAGCGGTTAGAGTCATCTTGTTGTCCATGAAACGCCATACTGTCTCCAGGTACCCGGCCCAGTTGGTTCGCCCCTCATCCGGTGACCATGGTGCCTTGCGGCTGCCGTCCTGATTGTAACTGCGGCTTTTTTTCTCTATATCCTGGTAATCAACTCCGAAAATAAGACTGTGTGCCCCCAAGGCAAGCTCATCTTTAACCTGAAAACCCAGCCAGTCGATATCTGAGTCATAACTTCGGTAAGGGGCAACCTGAACCGGTGTTGAATAGCCGGTATAGTGTTTGTAGGATTCAGAAGTCTCATTGGTCTTGTATCCGGTTATGCTGAGATGATTATCGCTCCCCAGCTTTCCTCCGGCCATCAAATCTATGCCGTATCTGTCGATATCTTTGTGGCCGGACTTTTCGTCACCGTTAAAGGTATCACCCGGCATCTCGATATCCCTTCCCTGATATCCGTCTCCAGAGAGGTCAATACGCCAGGAATCA
>JAJRQC010000060.1 GCA_024280455.1 Deltaproteobacteria bacterium
ATAACTTCGTAGAGATGAGGTGTAATGTGGACATTTAGAGAAGTGATCTGATTGCATGCAACCGCAGGCGTAGCAGGGCTACGTCGAGGATTGCATAATTGAAGATCGCTTTTCTAAATGTTCAGAGTGCGCCTCAGAATGCGAAGTTATTTCTGAACGAACCCTTAGGTAAGCGAGGAACGAGACTCCGAATGAACGAATCAAGGCACACTCCAGAACAGTTACAGGCTCAGGTTACGCAGGTGTTTTTCTGCTACCTGAACAGTTACAATCAAAGAAGAGAAAAGACAGAACTCACCGATCTTCTTCAGCCGGCATTCCCGCTTTTCAGGGGCCTAAATGAGTGGGAAATTCCTGGTGCAACGGGAAAAAGGAACGATGGTAACAGCAAACACAAAAGAAAATTATTGGGAACATCGTTTACGCACTAACTGTTTTATCACGTTAACTCCCATCACGATGAGTGGATAGGGCACGAATTCCGCGCGAGTTCCGGGGACAGCATACACAACCTTGCATCTTTTTCTCTTTCTGCTATCCTCTCCACCTGGCCAGAATAACACGAGTTATATTCCCGGGGATCCCCCATCACATCACTCAACGAGGCAATCGCAGACAGTAAACATTTTTCTTAAGACGAGTACCTTGCTTACATTAACTGGTGGCACAATGGTGCCGAAGATATAAGGTCGCGGCCTGGGCATGGTGCCTGATGCCGAATCATGTGCATCTCAAAGGAGAGGACGATGAACTGGTGACGGTTGCCCCTCTTCTTGAGCTGATTCCTGACGGGGAACATTCTTTGAGGTTATCCACCGATGAGGGACTGAAAGAACTTCAACTTCATGAGCGTACCGGTCGTCCGTTGGGAAATGCAGGCTTTATAGAAAAAATAGAACAATCCCTGGGGAGGATTTTACATCCCCAAAAACCAGATCCTAAAAAGAAGAGAGTTAGATATACTGTCCCCTGAACTCACCTGAACTCCCAACTTGAAGTTTGCTGATTATTCCTTATCAGAGAACACTTCATAATACAAATCAGCAAGCCCATCACCATATCCCCAGCCGATGTAGGAAGCTGAGTTCATTATTTTGTTCAACCTTCCTTGAAAATCTTTTTGCTTGTCTGGTGGGGTTTCCAGTACAGTTTCTATCGCAGCTTCATACATATCCAACATTGCATCATAGAAATCTTCGTCAATATCACCATAGCTCAAAGTGAAATTGTTCCCGCATTCTACGAAATAAATTCTCAATTCTGCTTCCCCTATGGGATCATCCACCGCTTTCGTATACCTGTTTATCGCATCAATTGCTTTGCCAATATCTATGATTCCATGCTCTTCAAGGTATGGATGTACTGACTCCTTTATAATTTTTTTATATCGGGGCAGAGGGTCTTCTCCTGTGGCGGAAAATCGTGTGTGAAAGAAATCTTTGTTTTCCGAAGACAAACGATACAAGTCTCGTACCAAATTAATCAACTGCTCTTTTTCAAATCGTTTTACGGGCTGTTCAATATCGCCCCAACAAGGTTTTTTTATTTTTGCCATCTTGGATTCCATCGGGAAAAAATATTTTAACAGGAGTTTATAGAAAAACGATGCGGATTGTCAATTAATATTGCAATTACATCCAGCTATCCATTCAAAAATGCAAGACCCTACTTTTTGAAAAATGATTGACAAAATTACTAAAAATGATGGAGAAAAAAAATACTCAGCATTGTAACTGCTTGACTTTACGTATGGTCAAGTTGGATGAAGTTACATCGCCGCAAGCGGGCGGGGTATTAACCCGAGCTACGCAATAAAATTTTTTTAAAAAAAAGAACGACGGTAACACCAAACACAAAAAAAAGGACGTACAGCCAACGGCTGTACGTCCTTGTATTTTTTTTGGTAGCGGGGAGAGGATTTGAACCTCTGACCTTCGGGTTATGAGCCCGACGAGCTACCAGACTGCTCCACCCCGCGACGCAGACCCATAAAGTAAAGTATTCCGGCTTGGTTGTCAATACCGAAATAACAGTCTCTGCTCTTTTTTTTACATCTGCCGCATCCCATCAATTCGTTGGCGAATTTTTTCGGGAAACGGGGTCAGTTTACCCTGCCGGTTGACACAGGCGTGATTGGTAAACCCTTTGACCAGAAGCTGTTCCTTTTCCTCCATGCGCCTGGTAATCCGATAATGAAAACGGCAGGAGACTTTTTTTAATTCCGCCAGGGAGGCGGCAATGGTGATCAGGTCATCGTAGAAGGCCGGGGCCTTGTAGCGCAGGTAGGTCTCGGTCACCGGCAGAATCAACCCCTGCTGCTCTATTTCCTTGTACGGTATGGCCCAGGCCCGCATCATCTCGGTGCGGCCGATTTCAAAAAAACGGAGATAGTTGGCATTGTAGACCACACTGCCGGCATCAGTATCGCCGTAGATCACCCGGTATTCAACCTGGAAGACCGGCTCCTGCATGGTCAGCTGCAGACTGCTCATCCCTGTGTTCCGCAGATAAAACGGTTAAAAAATTCTGCACCGCTTGCCAGTTCAAGTCCGTTTTTCATAACCGCTGCCTTGGCATTGGCCTCGGAATAGCTGAGACCGCTGGGCCGACTCACGCCCCTGGAATCATAGAGGACCATGGGCACCGGCCAGTCGACATGGGTTCGCATTGCAAGCGGGGTGTAATGATCCATGGTCACGACCAGCCGAAAATCTTCACCGGACTGCTCCAGGCTTGCCACTATCGGGGCAACCACTCTGGAGTCGAGATCCCGGATAGCCTGCACCTTGTCTTCAAGAATGCCCTGGTGCCCGGCCTCATCCGGGCCCTCAAGATGGACGATGGCAAGGTCACCTGTTTCCAGAGCCTGCAGAGCAGCCTCAACCTTGCCCTCATAGTTGGTATCAATATAACCGGTTGCTCCCTCAACCTCGGGCACGGCAAGACCGGCGCAGATACCCAGCCCCTTGAGCAGGTCAACTGCTGAGATCAGACTGCCGCCAATGCCGAAACGTTCGGTCATGGTTTCCATGGCCGGGCTCTTGCCCTCGCCCCAGAGCCAGATTCCGTTGGCAGGATTTTTCCCGCGGGCGATACGCTCCCGGTTGACGGGATGCTCGGCCAACACGGAGGTTGCCTTCTCCAGCAAATTCTTAAAGTAGTCGACCTGCAGATATTCGTTATAAAATCCGGTGACATCCTTATCCATGTAATCATGCGGCGGAACCGTATTTAACTGCGGCGGATCTCCTTTAAGGATCATCAGATGCCGATAACTGATACCGGGATACAAATGTAATCGTTCAGTACCGCAGCATTCCTGGATGGCCTCGATAAGAGCCGTGCTTTCCTCAGTTGTTATATGCCCGGCGCTGTAATCGAGCATAGTCATTCGGCCTCCACGCCGCTCTACGGTCACCAGATTGCAGCGAAATGCCAGTTCATCCCGGCCGATTTCAACCCCCATGGAAGCAGCCTCGAGCGGAGCCCGGCCGGTGTAATATTTATCCGGCTCATAGCCCAACAGGGAAAGGTTGGCCACATCACTGCCGGGAGGATAGCCGACCGGAACCGTATGCACCAGGAGCTGTTCGCCCTCGCGGGCCAGCCGGTCGATAACCGGGATTGAGGCGGCTTCGATAGGTGTTTTTCCACCAAGCGCATCTATGGGCTCATCGCCCATGCCGTCGCCTATGATCAGGATATATTTCAAAACGCTACCAGCAGATCAAAATTATTCGTCTTCCAGGATACGGATCTTCACCGTCGGTTCGGTCACCACGTCCAGCCCATCGATATCCTTCAGGGCATCGGCAACTGCCGATTCTCCGGCGGCATGGGTCCGCATGACCAGGAACACCGAACCACCTTCTTTGCGGCCCTCCTGGATGACGGATTCAATACTGATCCCATCGCGACTGAGAATACCGGCTATGGCGGCAAGGACACCGGGCTCATCCTTAACCGACATCCTGAAATAATAAGGACAGGACAATTCCTCCATGGGCGTGATTTTCAGCTCGCCGATATTCTCCGGCAGGTAGGAAAGCGACGGCACCCGGCCAACGGAACCGGAACGGATATCACGCGCAATATCGACAATATCAGCGGCAACCGCACTGCCGGTCGGCATCTTGCCGGCCCCGAGCCCGTAGAGCAGGACATTGCCCACCATGTCGCCGGTAAAATGAATCGCGTTAAAGGCACCGTCTATCTTGGCCAGAAGGTGACTGTCCGGAACCATGGTCGGATGAACCCGTGCCTCAACATGGTCGCCATGATTACGGCTGATGGCCAGCAGTTTGATCCGGCAACCAAACTCTTTGGCAAATTCAATATCCACCGGCTTGATCTGAGAAATCCCCTCAGTGGCGATATCGTTATGGGTAATATTCATACCGTAGGCCATGGTCATGAGAATGGCCAGCTTGTGAGCTGTATCAATGCCCTCAATATCATAGGTGGGATCCGCTTCGGCAAACCCAAGTTCCTGGGCATCCTTCAACACCTCTTTAAAGGGAATGCCCTCATCAGTCATCCGGGTGAGGATGTAATTGGCAGTACCGTTCATAATCCCCATGATGGAGAGGATCTTGTTGGCGACCAGACCCTCTTTGAGCGACTTGATCACCGGGATACCGCCGCCGACACTGGCCTCAAAGCCGATCTCGACTCCATGCTTTGCCGCAGTGGAAAAGATATCACGTCCCTCCTGGGAAAGCAGGGCCTTATTTGCCGTCACCACATGCTTGCCGGCCTTGATCGCATTCATGACAAAGGTCTTGGCCGGTTCAATGCCGCCGATCAACTCGACCACGATATCGATATCCGGATTGTTAATAAGCTCAGCTGCATCTCCGGTCAGGGTGACGCCTTCAAACTGCGGCGGCAGCTCAGTTATATTAATATCGGCCACCATGGCCAGCCGTACCGATATTCCACTCCGTTTCTCAAGCCGTTCCCGCTGCGCCAGCAAGACCTCGGCCAGCCCGCTGCCCACTGTTCCAAATCCGATAAGTCCAACCTGTATACTTTTCATATCTTTTTATATTTTATTTGTAACTATTCAGGTAGAAGCAAAAAACTTGCCTTTACCCGGGAATGTAACTGTTCAGGAGTGCCTCATATTCGGAGTCTACGCTTACCTACTTATTTAGGTCTTTGAAGCATACTTGTGCTATTCGAGGAGGCCGAAATGAGTGAAGAGGTAAGCGTAGACTCCGTGAGGTGCTCCTGAATAGTTACTTTTATTTAAGCTTTCTATTCTGGATAATCCTGTTTCTTTGCCGCCAATTTGTACCCTCTTTCATTCTCGTTGTCAAAAACAATACACCATATCGTCAACAGCACCTGAGCAGATGTGATACAAATTCAGGCATCTATATTTTCATAGCCAAACCGGAAAAGGTGCGCTATAGTAGCCTGTTGAATGAGAGGCCATTCATTTCCCTCTCACCTTGTACTTTTAAGTCAACAGGTTACACCGCCCGGCATACAACGCGAGGGAGGTGACTATTTTATCTACTTTAACGCACGGGAGACTGTTTATGAACATTCTGGCTTTTGGACCCAACGGCAGTGGTAAAGGCACCCAGGGTGCCATTGTTAAAGAAAAATACGGCCTGGATCATATTGAATCCGGTGCCATTTTCCGTGAACACATCAAGGGTGGAACCGAACTCGGCAAAAAGGCCAAAGAGTATATCGACCGCGGCGATCTGGTTCCCGATGAGATTACCATCCCCATGGTCCTTGAGACCCTGGCCAAATCCAAAGAAAAAGGCTGGCTGCTTGACGGTTTTCCCCGCTCTCTCGCCCAGGCGGAAGCTCTGGACAAGGCATTGAAAGAATCCGGCATGGCACTTGATTATGTCATCGAGATCATACTGGATCGTGAAATCGCTAAAGAGCGGATCATGGGCCGCAGACTCTGTGCCAATGACAACAACCATCCCAACCACATCGCCTTTGAGGCAATCAAACCGGTTGAGAAAGACGGCCACCTGGTCTGTCGGGTCTGTGGCGGCGAGCTCTCAGCCCGTGCCGATGATCAGGATGAAGAGGCCATCAACAAGCGTCATAATATCTACTATGACGACAAGACCGGAACCATGGCTGCCGTTAACTACTTCAAGAACAACAGCAACGCCAAGGTTATCTCCGTGGACGGTTCCAAGGCCATCAAAGAAATCTCCGAAGAGATCATGAGCCAGTTGAACTGATAGTTTTCACCACATTGTCGACCGGACAAAGCGTTTCCCTGCCTTGACGGGGAAACGCTTTTTTATTTGACAGCACCAGTTTTTTCATTCATTGTATAATATATGAAAACACTTATTTCTGCAAACCTGGTTCAATCCATCATGGCAAAAGAGGCCTTTGCCAAAGAAGCTGCCGATGACATTGTCACCGTGGCGGGCTGGATTGTTGAGACCTTTGAAGACGGTGGCAAGCTTCTGATCTTCGGCAACGGCGGCAGCGCTGCCGACGCCCAGCACATGACGGCTGAATTCGTCAACCGCTTCCTGATCAACCGGCGCCCCCTGCCCGCGCTTGCCCTGACAACCGACACTTCGGTCCTCACCTCCATCGGCAACGATTTTTCCTTTGACCAGATTTTCGCCAAACAGGTGCAGGCTCTGGCCAAACCCGAAGATCTTGCCCTGGGCATCTCCACCTCCGGGACCTCTGCCAACGTGGTCAAGGCCATGGAAACGGCCCGGGGAATCGGCCTGCGAACGGTAGCCCTGACCGGTGGAACAAAAAATCCGGGCGGCTACCTGAGCCGGGTCAGCGACATGGTGCTCAACGTACCGTCGGACTCCACTCCGCATATCCAGGAAGTTCATCTCTGGGTGGAACATCTGCTCTGCGAGATGGTCGAGACGGAAATGTTCGCGGCAGGCTGAATCTTTTGTAACCTTCTCTCTGTTATCTCCTTATCCCCCAAGCCCCTGATCATGCCACAACAAACCATACAACCACTTGATTTCACCGACCTGAAGACCTATTCCGTGCATGGACGACATTCCAAGGTCAGTATCGACGACTTTGCCCGCCCGCTGTCACCAAACATGCGAGTCAGCCAGCCTATTGCCTCCCTGCCGGCTCAGTTTGCCGGAGTTGAGTTCCCCGAACTCATTCAATGCGTCGCCCGATCGGTCCAGACCAAAAAACCAGTCATGCTGGGCATGGGTGCCCACGTTATCAAGGTCGGCCTGAACCCCATCCTCATCGATTTGATGAAACGGGGCATCCTGACCTCCATTGCCTTGAACGGGGCCGGGATTATACACGATACTGAAATCGCCATGGTCGGCCGTACCTCGGAAGAAGTTGGCGATGTCCTGGGGGCCGGGGCATTCGGAGCGGCCAGGGAAACCGGCGAAGTGCTGAACGCCACCATCAACAACGGAGCCAAAAAAAATATCGGCATGGGCCAGGCCGTGGGTCAGGCCCTGCTTAAACACGATTTCCCCCATAACGACCAGAGCCTGCTGGCCCAGGCCTGTAAACTCGGGGTCCCGGTCACAGTCCATGTGGCAGTGGGCACCGATATTATTCATATCCATCCAGGTGCCGACGGCGCCGCCATCGGCCAGACCAGCTATTTTGATTTCCGCCTGTTTTGCCGTCTGGTCAGCCAGCTTGAAGGCGGGACGTATCTCAATGTCGGCTCCGCCGTTATCCTGCCGGAGATTTTTCTCAAGGCCCTGACCGTGGTGAGAAACCTTGGCTTTGAAGTCAAAAAATTCACCACCGCCAACTTCGATTTTATCCGCCATTACCGGCCGGTCACCAATGTCGTCCATCGTCCCACCATGGAAGGTGGTCGCGGCTTCGACTTCACCGGCCACCATGAGCTGATGATTCCGCTCTTTGCCGCCGCCCTACTGGACGAATTGGAAAAAAAATGGTAAGGGTTTGTTCAGAAATAACTTCGCATTCTGAGGCGCACTCTGAACATTTAGAAAAGCAATCTTCAATTATGCAATCCTCGACGTAGCCCTGCTACGCCTGCGGTTGCATGCAATCAGATCACTTCTCTAAATGTCCATATTACACCTTATCTCTACGAAGTTATTTTTGAGCGGACCCTAAGAAGCCGCAAGGTAACCCGGTAACGATTTTTCCCAGGAGCAACCCGGCAGGGCTATAGGGCATTTTCCCTGTAAAAAAAATTCTGCCTTCCGGGTATTGTATACAAGCTTTTCAAACATCTGAATACGATCTGCGCACCTGCCTGAACCCCTCACCCATCTGTGATCAATGCGGGGCAGCGTATCTTACGGAACACTCATGATAACCCAGAACAATAAACAGACCGGCAAGGTCTACCTGGTCGGTGCCGGTCCCGGTGACCCCGGCCTTATTACCCTGCGGGGAAAATATCTTCTGGAGCGGGCCGAGGTTGTTGTCTACGATTACTTAGCCAACCCCAAACTGCTCTCCCATGCACCGGACACTGCTGAACGTGTGTATGCCGGAAAAAAGGGGGCGGCCTGCACGCCTTTACCCAGGAAGGCATCAACCAGCTGCTGGTGGATTATGCCCTGGCCGGCAAACGGGTAGTCCGTCTGAAGGGTGGAGATCCATTTATCTTTGGCCGCGGGGCTGAAGAGATAGAAGAGCTGGTAGCAGCCGGAATTGATTTTGAAGTCGTGCCCGGAGTCACTTCGGCCACCGCTGCCGCAACCTATGCCGGTATCCCGATTACCCACAGAAAATACACGGCCTCGGTGGCCTTTATCACCGGCCATGAGGATCCGACCAAAAAGGAATCCAACATAGCCTGGGATAAACTGGCCACCGGCGCAGGCACCCTTGTCATCTACATGGGGATTAAAAACCTGCCGATCATCACCAAAAAACTGATCGACAACGGACGAGCACCGGGAACCCCGGTTGCGGTTGTCCGCTGGGCTTCAACCCCGGAACAGCACTCTGTTGAAGGAACCCTGGCAACCATCACCAAGGTGGTCAGGGAGGCCGGAATCAAACCTCCGGCCCTGGTTATTGTCGGCGAGGTGGTCAAACTGCGAAAAAAAATCGACTGGTTCGAACGACGACCGCTGTTCGGCAAACAGATGGTGGTCACCCGGACCAGAGAACAGGCCAGTGAACTGGTGGCCCTGTTGGAAGAATATGGGGCCGACTGTCTGGAATACCCCACCCTGCACATGGAGCCGGTCGACGAGTACACCGTTCTGGATCAGGCGCTCCAGAAAATCGGCAACTATCAATGGCTGCTGTTTACCAGCCTCAACTCCATCACCTGGTTTTTTAAACACCTGTGGGAAAAAGGGATGGACGCCAGGAGCCTGGGTGGCCCAAGGATTGCCGTGGTCGGCAGTGCCACCGCCGACAAACTGCTCCAATACGGACTTAAAGCGGACCTGATACCGGAGAAATTCACCGGCGAAGGGCTGGCCGAGGCCCTGATCAAAACCAACGTTGCGGGTGAACGGATTCTTCTTCCCCGGGCGTTGAAGGCGCGTGAAATTCTGCCGGAGATGCTTGACCAGGCGGGAGCGACAGTAACGATTGCCCCGGTGTATCAGAATGTTCCGCCCCAGGGCAGAAAAGATGAACTGCGGGATCGCCTTGAGAACGGGACCATTGAACTGGTGACCTTTACCAGCTCCTCTACGGTCGACAACTTCCTCACCATGGTTGATGCCTCCTCCAGTGAGGAACTGCGCCGGCTCATGGATCCGGTCACCATTGCCGTCATCGGCCCGATCACCGCAGACACGGTACGAAAACATGGACTCAAAGTTGATATTCAACCCGAACAGTACACTATAGCCGACATGGTGGCTTCCATTGTTGCCTATTATCAGCGGGACGACAACTGACCGGACTCCGGTCCCCCTCTCCTGCTATCGAATTGACCTGTCGGACGGTTCAAAAGACCGCCCGAAATCCACTGTTGAAGATTCCTCCGATCCTGCGGAGGAATCACCGCTGCTCTGCACGATCTGCAGCGCGCCTGTCACGACCAGAAAAGAAGCCATCTCCGTCAACGGTCTCCATGGTCATGTCTTTTTTAACCCCTCCGGTGTTGCCTTTGACGTCCGCTGCTTTCAAAAGGCGCCGGGATGTCGTATCCATGGCAACCCGACAACCGACTTTTCCTGGTTTGCCGGCTACAGCTGGCAATACGCGTTCTGCGCTACCTGCCTGAGCCACCTGGGCTGGTGGTTTCGCTCCGATGACGAGGATTCGTTTTTCGGCCTGATCGCACCCCGCCTGATTGAATAGATGTTTCGGGTTTTTCTCGATACGAGGAAGGGGCACACAGGGTTACTGCTCCACCCGCATGGCCTCCACCGGCTCCATACGGGCGGCGGTGATGGCCGGGTAGATGACCCCGATCAAGCTGAGCAGGCAGCCTATGCCTATGGCCTTGAGGGCTGTGAGCATCAGGGCGCCAATGGGAAGAGAGGAAAAAACCGGCGGACCAAGAGTGATCAGGGCCCCAAGCAGGGCAACGACAATCCCCAGCACCGCACCGGCAGCCGACCCGGCCAACCCCTGCAGACCAGCCTCAATCAGGAAAAGCCGCATAACAACACTGTCCAGGGCACCGAGACATTTCATGGTACCGATTTCCCGAAACCGTTCGCTCACAGCCATCAGCTGTGCATTGACAATGCCGACCACACAGACCAGCAGTGACAGAATAACGATCCACTGCTGTTTGGCACTCTCACCGATGTATGTGGAATCCGCGTTCACATCGTAGCCGGCATGGAGAAGAATTCGCAGAGCCCTTGGATGGTCTGAATGCAGCAACCCGTTGGCCAGCTCATTGCCGGCCTGAACATAGCAGAGAAAGGCCACGGCCAGAACCAGAGACATGGTGGTGACCAGAGAACGAAGAAAACGGGCTCTGATGGATTTAAAGGCAATTTCGACAGATTTTGCCAGCGGAAGTGCGGTCAGTCTTTCCATGAAATCATGTTTCAAGTTTCAGGTTTCAGATTTCAGGTTTCAACTGACACCTGAAAACTGACAGCCGACACCTGTATTTAAAAGGGATGGCCGAACATTAGCCAGGCGGTTGTATCCTCATCACTGGTAGCGACATCCAGCCGGACAACCCCACCGGCAAACATGGCACGCACACCTAGACCGGCATCGAATTTCCACGCATCAAACAGGTCCGAAAAGGTGTAGTCTCCGGCAACCTGCCCGCCCTCGACAAAACCAACCAGTTGCAGCCAGTCGCTCTGGAGAAACCGCAGCCAGGAGACCTGGGCAATGGGATTCCAGTCCAGGGTGTAGCGATACTCAGCCGTAGAGTATATAACCGACCGATCTCTGAACCGATCCTGGGGATAGGCCCGCATACGATAAAAACCGCCCAGGTTTGCGCCCTCGTAAAACGGGGGCTGGTTATCCAGGGTCACAAGACCATCTTCGCTGGTATGCTCCTCCCAGCTTGGCGTGTCCCCGGTCCAGAAGTTAAGGGCAATCACCCGCTGTTTAGCCCAGTCGGAGGCACCCAGAGAAAAATACTTACTGGCCTCAAACTCGATAAAAGTCCACTCGTGCGGAGATTCCAGCCAGCCAAAATCATGGGTTATACCAAGATACTGGGAACAGCCGAAGGAGGGATTGTTTGGAAAATCGGTATTGTCATAACCGATGGCCAGCTCAACCGGATGGGTAGTGGCATCCAGATCTCCCCCGGGGGTCTCAAAGCTGCGATAGCGGTTAAACTGCCTGAGCATGATGGTCGTGACCCCGCTGGTCATCGGGTTCCAGACCTTGCCGCCGATTGGGGCGGAGGTCAGCAGGCCGCCTTTGAGATTCACATGCTGGAGGGCATCATTGCGGGCCGCACCGATAGGCAGAACAACTTCCAGCTTAAAATCCGTCCAGTTGTCGTAGCCGCTCTCTTCTGCATAATCATTCTGATCGGAATCGTTGCTGCCGGCACGGGGATGACCTGCCCGATAGGCCGGAGCGGCATAGGCCTTCTGCCGGGGATAATGCCCGACCATCCCCTGAGCGCCGAAAAAAAAGCGATCAGCAAAAGACGGCCGATAATCCCAGACCCCGAGAAAGAGGGCCACCGCACTGTCAAAGCTGCCGAATGCAGTGCCGCCGACCAGCATCTGATCCTGCCCGTAGCCCTTCATGCCGCCGCCGACCCCGGCAACAAAGCCCATGGAGTCCGACGGAAAGGCATAGGGCAAAATGAGTTTAGACTTACTGCCGTTGGGATTCTCCGCCCGGACCTGAACGGTTTTCACCGAGGTTCTCGGCCTGGCCTGCACCGAGGCCGTCCACAGGAAGACAAGACAACAACAGAAGAATATGGTAGGAAAGGATCTGGGAAAAGACATGAAAAAACCCCTTGCGCTGCGTAGAATACCGTTTAAGAAGAACGTAACCTAGTGTCACGTCAACGATGCTCTGACGCATCTTGTTTGTTCTTTTCCGCGCCTGCATCTTTGAGGCTTGAGTTACATAGTTCTACTATGCGCCCCAATCCTCAAAGATACAGGCACAAAAAAGCCCTGTGCAATTTTGCGCCATTTCATCGTTGACGTGACACTAAGCTGAAAAAAATATCAAAATTACTCTGAAATAGCTATCATTATTTCATTACCGGAAGTGTGGTGTACCGACCACCTCCCTGATAACCTATTCAAAAAATGAAAATTATCCTTGCCAAGCCCCGTGGATTCTGTGCCGGAGTCAACCGGGCCATTACCATTGTCAAACAGGCCCTTGACCGCTATGAAGGCCCGATCTATGTCCTGCACGAAATTGTCCACAACACCCATGTTATTCGTGAACTTGCCGCCCGGGGCGCGGTCTTTGTCGAGGAGCTTGAAGAGATCCCCACCGGTTCGGTAACTATTTTCAGTGCCCACGGGGTGGCCCTTGCCGTGGAAGAACGGGCTCGGAAACTTGGTTTGAGAACCATTGATGCCACCTGCCCCCTGGTCACCAAGGTACACCGGCGGGTAACCCGGCTCAACAAGATCGGCTATGATGTGCTGGTCATCGGTCACAAGGGACATCCGGAGGTGGAAGGAACCTGCGGCCATGCCGCCGGCTCAGTTCATGTGGTTTCAACGGCCCGGGAAGTTGCCGAACTTGAAGTGGCCGACCGATCCAGGGTCGGCTATGTCACCCAGACCACGCTCAGCCTGGACGATACCCGGGAAATGCTCAGTGCCATCCGATCCCGTTTCCCGGAAATCAACGAACCCAAGCGCACCGATATCTGTTACGCCACTACCAACCGGCAGATGGCCATGCGCAAGCTGGCGGCCATGGTCGACCTTGTGCTGGTGGTCGGCTCAAAAAACTCGTCCAACTCCAATCGGCTGCGTGAGGCTGCGGCCCTCTGCGGCACACCTGCCTACCTGATCGATCAGGCCTCCGAAATCAATCCCGTCTGGTTGGACGGCATAACAACCATCGGGGTCAGTGCCGGAGCCTCGGCCCCTGAGCATCTGGTCACCGAGGTCACCGAACTGCTTCTGGAACAGGCAGGCGGAACGGTCACCGAGATGGATGGCGAGGAGGAATCAATCAGCTTTCAGATTCCTGATCTTGCGGTGTAGGATGTTTTCGGATGGATCCTGCATCACCTCGGATCAAAGAAGTTTACGAAAGGTACGGAGAGCTATTCCTTCTCGTGATTGGAGGATCTTAAACAGTTGCTCCAGCAGAAAAAAGGAATGCTCGTTCATCCGCTGGTGATGGAGCATGATACCCAGGCGTCCCTGCTCTACCCCACGCTTCCAGTCTGCCAGCAACCGATCCATTGCCGTTGACAATGCGGTCTCTTTCCCGGTATGCAGGTCAACGTTGACATACAGATCAGGCAGGTCGGCTTGAGGTTGCACTCCGCCTGAACGTGAGACCGCCTTGAATCCGAGTTCCGACAGCAGCTGCAGGGCCACAGGGCTGCACCGGTTCCAGGGCGGGGTAAACACGGAGCAGAAGGCAGGGCCAAGAATTTCTGCAAGGCGTTGCCGGCCAAGCTCCAGGTCTCTGCGCACATCCCCTTCAGGCCGCGACTCGCCGAACTCGTTTTTCTTTCCCCTGGCTTCATGGTTACTATGGGCATACCCGTGCTGATGCCAGCACCAGAGCAGGTCATCAGGAATAAAACGGGACATGGCCTGCCAGCGATCCTTGTTCATCCACATGGGAACCACCGCAAGGCAAAGCGGCATCTGATATTTTTGAAACAGCTCCATCATCCGGATGAACCCGGCATCAAGGGGCCCGATATCATCAGCCCGAAAAAACACCTGTACCTGTTTCCCGGCCAGAGCTTCTCCAAGCCGCAAATACAACTCCTCCGGCAGGGGCTGCTGGTATAAAGCCGATACTTTCTCAGTCATAGTTTGCCTCCTGAGCCAGCAGACGAGACGTCTCCTCAGCCCCGTTCAGTGAAACCTGGGGGCTGTATTTTTTAACCTGCAGCATCAACTCCATTTTTTTTTCCAACCGTTCAGGGAGCAGATCATATTCCTCCAGTATCTTCACCTGGACCTGAGCGGACAGCCATTCGGCCCGTAGACGCTGTTCCCTATTCTGAGAAAAAGGAAAGATCAGGGCCGGACAGCCCGCAGCCACCACATTCATGGTGGTATTATATCCGCCCATGGAGATGGACAGATCAGCTGCGGCAAGCCAGTCGGAAAAACGATCAGTGAATCGATCAACTACGGCCCCAGGCCCGGCCAATTTCAATAGGCGGGAAAAATGTTCTTTCTTCAGGTAGGGACCGGAAAAAAGCTGCAGTCGTATTTTTTTTTGGTGTTTCCGAGCCTGAACTGTATGGGCTGCCAGAGCGGACTTCAGCAAGCGGTTGCCGACGCTGCCGCTGCCCGCACTGACCACCACAAGTTGTTCTTCGGGCTCAAGCCCTTGAGATCTGCGCAACCGAACACCGACCTCGTGCTTACTCTTTTCCGCTATATACCCGGTGTACTGAACCGGTATACTGATATCCTCCATCCGTGAAAAGGTCTGATCCAGTTTGACAATTTCCGGATCAGCATGAATGAGCAGCAGGTCAAAAAAATGATTCAGCCGTTCCACCGCCCGCTGCTCAAATTTTATTTGATTTTCCCGTTCAACCAGAATATCCCGGACACTGCAGACCACACGACAATCAGGTAGATGCTCATGAACATGGCTCAGCAGGGGATCGAGTTCAAAGCGAAATCCGCAGCGGCCAAATGGAAACAACTCAATCAACAGCAGGTCCGGCTGCAACGAATCGATCAACCCTACAAGACGTTCTCTTCGCTGCTCTTTGATTGCAGCAAGAGAAGCCCCCATATCCACCGGCTGCAGACCGGAGAATTCGGCATCCATCTGCAGGCCGGGCAATTGGACGATATCGATATTCTCCGGAAAGACGACCCGGGATTCCGGTCCGCCAAGAACAAGGGTGACCTCAAAGCTATGGAGCGCCCTTGTAATGGCGGCCATGCGGGCAAGATGACCGATTCCCAGCACATGCTGACAGTAAATACAAAGTTTTTTTTTCATCTCAAGGGGTCCACAGGGACAGTGCGTTGGCCTGGTCCAGCAGCAACTGGTCTGCTTCGACTCGCAGCAAATGGAGCTGGTAGCCCTTGATCAGCCTGGGTTCCGACGGAAGAAATTTTCGTGTACATACATCGTAGAGCAGACATTTTATGATTCCCTCATGACAGATAACCAGAATATTCTCGCCGGGCCAGCGGTGGTGGGCAGCCAGGATCGCCTCTTGAGCCCGGGCCAGGACCTCGACCCGGGATTCACCGCCCGGAGGCCGAAACGCCCAGCCCAGTTCTTCCTGCTGCCGAATCTCATGCTGCCGTCGGCCAAAGAGTTCCGGCAACGTCCAGCCGCTCCACGCCCCCCAGTCCTGCTCGCGCAGACGTGCATCATTAAAGAGCGGTAGTCGCAGCGTTCTATTGACCAACTGCCCGGTCTCCTGCACCCGGCCAAGATCACTCATCAGGATACGATTCCAGCCCATTGCTGCAAGCTGCTTCCCCCAGGCCCAGGCCATTTCCCGCCCCTGTTCGGAAAGCGGGCTGTCGGCCTGGCCCTGGATCCGCTTTTCCGCATTCCACAGGGTCTGGCCATGACGGATCAGGCCGAAACAGGTTTTAGGTTTCGGGTTCCGGGTTTTGGGTTTCGGGTTCACCGAGTACAGCTCTCCTGTTAATTTTTAATTTCAGGCCTGTTTTGCTCCGACCAGATCCTTAATAATCCGGTCAATCTGCTGATAGTTTTTCTGCAGATCATGATTCTTTTGCACAGCGGCAACGGCAGCTCTGCCCATCTGCTGCCGCAATGGTTCATCCTGCAGCAAGCGCTGAATGGCCCCGTCAAAAGCCGCATTATTATCAAGTTCGGTCAAGAATCCTGTTTTGCCCTGTTCAACTACTCCGGCAATGCCGCCGTTTTCATAGGCTACCACCGGCAGCTCGCAGGCCTGGGCTTCAAGATACACCATGCCCAGGGATTCGTTAATACCGGGAAAAACAAAAAAATCTCCGGCTGAATAAAAATCACGCATCTCCTCCGGCGGCAACTGGCCGACAAAACGGACCGAATCTTTCGGCAACCGGTAGGCCAGCTGTTCAAGCCAGTCACGTTTGCAGCCGTCGCCGGCAATCACCAGTAAAAACTCCTCTCCTCGAGCCTGCAACCGAATGCAGCTCTCTAAAACCCGGGCAAGACCGATACTTTTGACATCATTCCTGAACATGGCTGCGCTCAGAATAACCGGTCGCGCACCGGCCTGCCACTTCCTTCGTAAACGGGTACGGGCCCGTTCATCCCGCCTGAACCGCTGCAGAGAGATGGCAGGCGGAATAAAAAAAAGCTTGTCCCGGGCAACAATTCGTTCCAGATCCTTTAAGTCCTGGTGTCGATTGGTCAGACAGCAGTCCCCAGCTAGAAGTGCCCGCCGGTTGAGATAAAAACCCGGTGCGGTGACCGGTTTCTTTCTGTACTTGGTGGCATAACTGGGTTGGAAAAGGACATAGGGAAGCTGCAGGTTTGTATGGATAAACGGGCCCAGCAGATCCGGAGCCTTGTAATAACTGTGATGGGTAAACCAGCAATCCACCGGATGTGCTTTTAATTCCGCCAGAACCCGACGTTGCTCAAAGATTGACGCGGCCATTTCCAGGGAATGACGGAATATCCACCGGGTTCTGAGTCGGCTGATTTCCCGGACCTGGTGGCCCTGTTCCTGGAACCACCTGAACAGGCTGCGGCCGATGATCTGGTCACCGGAAGGGTGCGGGTGATCCAGCGGTTTGAACGGGGCATAAAAGGCTATCCGCATTTTCAGGTTTCAGGGGTCAGATTTCAGGTATCAGGTATCAGGTATCAGGTATCAGACGGGAACATTGCAGGGCCGGAATTCCGCTACAATAAATTTCCGCCAGCCGCCTGATCAACTGCCGGTTATCAAAATCATCCTCCACCAGCTGTTGTCCCTGCTGAATAACCCTGGATCGCAAATCAGTATCGGTCAACAGACGGAGCATGGCCGCAGCCATGGCCCCGGGATCGTCCGGGGCAACCAGCAGGCCGGTGCGACCGTCATGGAGAATCTCCGGCAGGGCGGAAACCGTTGTCCCCACCGCCGGCAGCCCCATGGCCAGGCTCTCCACCAGCACGTTGGGAATGCCGTCCCGGTCACCGCTTGCAGCCACCCGGCAGCCGAGAACAAAGAGATCGGCCCGCTCAAACTCCCGCACCACCTCCCGGTGGGTCCGGGTGCCGAGATAGCGGCAATGGTCCTGCAGTCCAAGGTCAAAAATATGCTCCATGACCAGCTCTTTATCATCCCCGTCGCCGATCAGGGTATACTCAAAATCTACGCCGGAATCCTTCAAGCTTGCCAGGGCTTCAAGGATGGTTGCAAGCCCCTTTTTTCCGTCAGCCGGGCCACGCTGAGTATCCGGTACGGGGGCTTTGGTACTCTGCGCTGCTTCGGAAACCGGAACAGCTTGAGATCAATCCCGTGATACACGCAGCTAATTTTCGTCTTGGTCTCTCCGGCCAGCTCCTGGAGATATTTTTTATTATACCGGGTACAGGTCACGACCAGGGAGGCGAGGTCGATTTTTTCCTTGAGCTGAGCAGGGTTTGAAGTGTACACGTCCTTGGCATGGGCGGTAAAACTGAACTGCAATCCGCTGAGCAGGCTGGTAAACAGGGCGACAGATGAAGGCGAATGGGCAAAATGGGCATGGAGGTGAACAACCTCGGGGCAACGCGGCAGCAAACGACCGGCCAGATAACCGGCCTGAAGGAGATGTTTCAAAGTGCCCAGATTACGGGTCCTATGAAAACGCTCACCCGCCTTGGCCAGGGCGGCAAGAAAAGATTTTGGCCTGCGAACCGCAAGCAGGGCCGAGGTGAAAAAGAGCCTGGAAAAATCTTCAAAGAGCTCGGTGGGCAGGTAATCCACCCGGGCCTCGATCTTTTCAATCACGGCATGGGAAAAATTCTCCCGGGGATGACGCATGGAAAAAATATGGACCGGGATACCCAGCTGTTCCAGGCGATAGATTTCATTGGCAATGAAGGTTTCGGATATCCGTGGGTATCCTTTGAGAATCATGCCCAGGGTAGGTGCCGGCGGACTCGTGGGGGAGGAAAGATCAAGCATGAATTTCAGGGGCTCAGAGATTTGAGATCAGCGCACATGCCGAAAAAAGCTATTTAACCAGAGTATGGACACTGACGATATCCACGTTTTCCAGCAGCTGTTTGCGACAACGGATCAGGGCCTTGAGGGTCGCCTGATTGGGGTGACCGATACCGATGGCCCAGCCGTTTTTCCTGGCCAGCGCAACCAGTTGCTCAAGCTGACGACATATCTTGTCCTGCTCCTTAACATTATCAAGAAACACATGGCGGCGGGCGGTGGGAATACCCATTTTCCGGGCCTCATCAAATCCTGTTGACTGGGCTGTAGTATAGGAATCAATAAAAAACAACCCGCGCTGCTTCAGTACACTCAACACCTCATACATGGCCGCTCGATTCTCCGTAAACCTGGACCCCATATGATTATTGGAGCCGATGGCATGGGGGACTGCAGTCAAGTTCTCGGCCACGGTTGTCCTGATTTCTTGCGAAGAAAACTTCAGATACAGGGCACCGGGCCCCGGATCCCAGGCCGAATCTCGGGCCTCCATGGGCATATGCACCAGAATATCACGCCCCTGCTGCCAGGCCTGCTCTTCCTGCTCCAGGGTAAACGGGGCTTTAGGCAGAAAAGAAAACGTCAAATTCATATTCATGGCCAGCAGGCTGTTGCCGATCTGCTGATGATAGCCCATGTCATCAATAATTATGGCAATCTTTGGTTTCTTGCCCACCGGCACGGGTTCGGTCTCGCAGGACGGTACATCTTCCCCAACCTCAAGTTGTGCATCATGAGGCTGGGGCAGATCCGGTTCTTCAAAAACGATTTTCTGTTCTTTCTGTTCTTTTTGTTCTTTCTGTTTTTTTTCCAGAAGAGCAGACCGGGCAGGTTTTTCCACAACAGTCGTATCCTCTTTTGACGGGGAGCGGCAGGAGGACAACCCCACCATGAACAGCAATAGAATGGTATACAACAGGACAGGCCGGTTGAATATCTGGCGGCTGCGCATCTATTTATTCCTTACCAGTATGTACTCTGCAATCGCAGCCAGCAGCCCATAGGTTTCCTCATTTTCGGCTGAAGCAAAAACCTGCAGTGATTCCACGGCCTCTTGAACAAGGTGTTCTGCAACCTGTTGCGCCCGCTGAAATCCGCCCCGCCGCTCAAGGAGCCCATAAAGATGACCGTAGGCACCGTCCCCGGTTCGATCTCCGGAAAACAGCTCCAGCAATTCCAGACGCTCTTCATCTCCTGCCTGTTCCATGGCGGCAATCACCGGCAGGGTGACCTTGCCTTCAATAAAATCATTGCCCACTTTCTTGCCGGTCTGTTGCCGGCTCCCCAAGTAATCCAGCAGATCATCCACCACCTGGAAGGCCGCCCCCACCTTTTCGCCATAGTTCTGCATAGCCTGCTGCCGCTCGGAATCACCGCCGCCAAACAGTGCGCCGATGGCACAGGTCGAGGCAATGAGGCTCCCGGTTTTGCGGGCAATAACCGCAAAATATTCATCCTCACCAATCCCGGCATCCCCGACATGACGCAACTGAAGAAACTCACCGTCAACCATGGCCCCGGTTGCCCGGCAGAAAATATCCAGACCTTCCGAGCCGGTCAGACGACCTACCAGATGCATGGAGCGGGCATGAAGCCAGTCTCCGGCCAGGATAGCCGCAGCCATGCCGTACTTCCGGCCCACCGCCTCCCGACCTCGACGGTCGCTGGCATGGTCTATCACATCATCGTGAATTAAGGTGGCCACATGCAGATACTCGAAAGCGGCAGCCAGCAGGTAGACATCATCATCCCTGCGTCCGCAGATCGAAGCGGACAAAACCGCCAGCAGAGGCCTGATTCGCTTGCCGCCGCCGAAAAGGCCATACTCCAGGACCTCGACGAGAAATGGGTCACAGCCCTGCAGGGCGGATTCAAGATCACTGCGCATGACCTCTTCCACCCGGGCCGCAACCTCTGCCGCAACTGCATGTAAACGGTCCTGTTTATTTTCGCTGCTTGCGTTCATCTTCCTTCTCAAAAAAAGTAATTGGTCACAGGCACGCCATCTTTACCCAGTCACACCCGCCCGCATAGAGGGGCTATAGCGAACAGGTGTGACTGAACGAATCTGACGCACCTGTGGCCAATTACAAGATTTTAGCATGTGGCAACACACAGTTACAAACCCAGTGATCAGTTACCAAAAAAAGTTACAACATCCTCTAGAGTGCGGACAAGGGGACTCGGCGGCAGACTGTTCCGGAAACGGCGGCCATAGCCCTTGCTGAACAGGCGCACGTCAAGAATCGCCATCACCCCGTGATCACCTGAGCTCCGCATCAGACGCCCTACCCCCTGGCGCAGACTCAGAATGGCCCGGGGCACCTGGAACTCAAAAAACGGATTGCCTCCCCCGGCCTTGATCCTGTCCAATCGAGCCATAATAACAGGGTCACTGGGGACTTCAAATGGTAATTTATCTCTTATGACCAGACTTAAACTCTCTCCCGGGATATCCACCCCCTCCCAGAAACTGGCAACCGCAAAAAGAACCGCTTGGGTTTCGCCTGAAAATCGGCGCAGTAACTCATGTCGCGGTGCGGTGCCCTGGCAAAGCAAAGGGAAGTCCAACTCGTCCTCCAGCGCATCCCAGGCCGCATCCATGGCCTTGAATGAAGTGAAAAGAACCAGGGCTCTGCCGCCGCTAGCCTCAATCAACACTTGAATCCGCTCATGCAGGGCCTCCTGATATCCCGGGGCAACAGGTTCAGGGAAGCTGTCAGCCGGAACATACAGCAGGGTTTGTTCTCCATAGTTAAAAGGCGAGGGAAACGACAGAGACGGCGTTTCTTCCGGCAGGCCCAGTCGTTTAAAAAAATACTTAAAATCACCGCCCGTGGTCAGGGTGGCCGAGGTAAAGACGCATCCCGACACCGAGGAAAACAGACTGGCCTGCAATTCCCCGGAAACATCTATCGGGGTGGCCGACAGAATCAGATTTTTTTCCCTTCGTTCAAACCAATGGATATAACGGACTTCTTCGGGCGGCAGGTCGTCAAAAGACTCAGTCGTTATAAACTCCAGTTGTTCCTGTAATTCCAGGCAACGTACCCCGTATTGCTCCCAGGGTTCCCGCCCCTTTCCCACTAGTTCCAGGATGTCGGCCAGCTGCTCAAAACCACGCAGCAGCCCATCCCGTTTTGCCGGCAGTCTCGGGTCTTCGGCCAACAATTTTTGCAAAGAAAAACGACCTCGCCGGGCCGGAAATATGGCGGCAAACTGTTCCATGCGCCCGGACAGAGCATGGACCTTTTTTAAGACTTTTTTTTGCGTGCTTCGACTCAAGTCCGCCAACACACTTCGTTCAATATCACCGGTCAGGTCCTGGACCTGATAACGGGAAAATGAACGGCCGAAGAACTGGGTGGCCACCTTCTCCACATGGTGGGCCTCATCAAAAATAACCGCCTCGTAGCGCGGCAGAACCTCTCCATAGCCGCCACGACGGACGGCCAGATCGGAAAACAACAGATGATGATTCACCACCAGCAAACGGCTACTTGCCGCTTCCCGGCGCAATCGATTTAAAAAACAATGTGCTCCGTCGGGACAATCACTACCCAGACAGAAATGCGACTGACAGCAGATTTTCTGCCAGAGCGGGGAATGGGCGGACAGCCAGCCCAGTTCGGTCCGATCGGCAAAACGGGTCTGCTTGAGCCAGTCGTCGATTTTACCTGTGACCGAATCATCGAAAAGTTCTCCCTGATCTGCGGACACCTGCTGATGCCAGCGATAGAGGCAGAGATAATTCTGCCGCCCCTTAACGCAAAGTGCCTTCAACTCAGGCTCAATATATTCCCTGATAAAGGGGATTTCACGCTCAAGGATCTGATCCTGCAGATTCCGGGTATTGGTGGAGACGACCACCCGCCTGCCGCTGAGCGCCGCCGGAACCAGATAGGCCAGGGTCTTGCCCAGGCCGGTTTCCGCCTCAACCACCAGCGAACCTGCCTGTTCCTCGCTTTCCTCATCCGAATCAACCCCGGCCAGCAGTTCGGCTACGGCTGCAGCCATCTCCTGCTGCCCGGGCCGCGGCTCATAGGCGCGCAAGTGGGGGGCCAGTACTCCTTCAGGGCCAAAAATAGTGTTCATGAAATCGTCCGTTCCGGGTACGCTTCCTGAAGGATATCACAAATCTGGTGTTCCTCTGGTTTCGGCATGCTTTTACTTTGGCTTGAAATATCTCACAACGTCTGCAATTGCAGACGTTGTGTCTGAACACTTACGTAAAGTTACAATTTTCTGCCCTCTCTCATACCATGCCGACGGATGACAGGCAATCGACGATTACGCCTGCAGCGCTTGACACACGGTTTTATCAAGGGTAGAACAGTTAATCATAGAAATATTCAACTCGTGAGTCCACAGAATGATGGTCGATCCTCAACCCACCCCGACGCCAACCACCTCCGATGACGATACACTGCTTGAGCAGGGCGAAAAGATTCTCATCGTCGACGACTACCCTGACATTGTCCTGCTGCTGCAGGAATTTCTTACCGACCAAGGCTTTCCCACCCTTGTTGCCGGCTCGGCGGCCGAATTGCGGCAGGCTGTTAAGGAACACGACATTGCCCTGATTCTCCTTGATATCGGCCTGCCCGATGCCAGTGGGATTGAACTACTGCCCGAATTAAAGGCCGGTGATCCGGACCGGGCGGTCATCATGCTGACCGCAGTGACTGATCTCCAGACCGCCCTGGACTGTCTGCGCCAGGGAGCGGACGATTATCTGACCAAGCCGGTTCAGTTTACCGAATTCCTCAACACGCTCAGAAAGATTCTGGAAAAAAGACGACTGACCATCAACAACCGTCGCTACCAGAAACAGATTGAACAGGCCAGATTCCGGATCGAACTCCTCCACGAGCTGACTATGCAGATGAATTCAGCCTACCTGAGCATGACTGAACTCGATGAAATCCTGCAGGCGATCCTGGTGGGCATTACCGCTGAAGAGGGGTTGCAGTTCAACCGCGCCTTTCTCGCCCTCTTTGACGATCAGGGCAAAGCACTCCGCGGCAGACTGGCCATAGGCCCGGGCCAGAAAGAGGAAGGTGGTCGGATCTGGCATGACATTCAGGCCCGCAACCTGCAGTTCAAAGACCTTATTGCTAGCATCAAGGCTCACTCTTTCAGTGATGACTCGGAAGTCAATCGCATTGTCCAGGCCCTGTACGTCGATGCTTCCGACACAGACCATATTCTTATCCATTCCGCCGGAGAACGGAAGTCGATAAATGTAATCAACGGTCAAAGCGAATGGCCGGTAGCACCTGAGCTGCTGGGCCTGCTCCAGGAAGAATGTTTTGTGGTCGTGCCGCTCTATTCGCCCAGCCGTTCTCTGGGGGTTATCATTGCCGATCATTTCGTCACCGAAGCCCCGATAACCGAACCGCTGATCAGGGATCTGGAAAGTTTTGCCTCCCAGGCCAGCCTGGCCATTGAACATTGTCATCTCTACATGGCCATGGAAAATAAAATCCAGGAGCTGGAGGCCGTCACCCATGAGCTTGAACAGAACAGGGACCTGCTGGTAGAGGCCGAACGCTATTCAGCCGTCGGCCACATGGCCGCCCAGCTGGCCCATAATATCCGCAATCCGATCACTTCCATCGGCGGAACCGCCCGACTGCTGGCCAGGAAAACAAAGGATCCGGACTGGCTGAAATTCCTGAACATGATGACAAGTGAAGTGGCCAAGATTGAGACCACCCTGGAAGATCTTTTCAGTTTTGTCGAAACGGTTCAACCGGAGAAGGAACCTGTCGCCCTTGGCAGCCTTCTGGACAAATCCCTGATGCTCTACTACCCGGCCATGCAGAGACAAAATATTACCCATGAGTTACTTATGCCGGAACCGGAACCGGTGCTTAATCTTGACCGCAAACTTATACATCAGGTCTTTGTCCACCTCATCCGCAACAGCGTCGAGGCCATGCCCGACGGCGGTACGCTCACAATCAGCGTTGAACAAGATAATAATGAGGTCCGGGTTATCCTTACAGATACCGGAAAGGGTATTGCCGACACCAACCTTGACCGGGCCACCGACCCCTTTTTCACCACCAAGACGTTCGGTACCGGAATGGGGCTCACCCTGGTCAAACGAATTCTCAAAGATCATGCCGGTTCACTCTACATCCAACGTCGTGAATCCGGCGGCACCCGAATTATTGTCCAGCTGCCGATGATGAGTTGATTGTTTTTATTCGTATAACCAGCCCGCCCCGGAGTCTCGCCGGCTCGGCTTACCTGCGGGCGATATCGCCCGCGGGGCGGGCTCCTACCGCTTCCCCCGCAGCAGTGATGCAATAACCGCCACTGCCGCCAGCAGGGCGCAGGCCAGATACGTCTGCTGCAGGGCCTGGACAAACTGCGGCGCCTGCTCTAAGGTGAAATCCTTAATATCCATCCCTCCGGTCAGACGAGCATAGACATGGGCAAACAGAAATCCTGCCAGAGCCGTCCCTAAAAGCATACCCATGTTCCTGCTGGTGGCCAGCAAGCTCGAGGTAATACCGCTCTGTTCATGGGAAACTCCGCTCAGGGCGGCTGCAGAATTGGGGGCCAGGAACATAGCCTGACCGAAACCAAGCAGTGCAAGGCAAAACACGATAAAATATCCTGAAGACCAGACGGAGATTCGACTCAACAACAAGAGACTGATCAGGCAGCAGGCAAGACCGAAACTGGCGATAATTCTTGCGCCAATAGCATCGTGCAACCTCCCGGCCAAGGGTGCTATAAAAAAAACGCAGAACGGGACGGCCATCATATAATACCCGACCTGATCCGGCGGCAACTGCCGAACTGAGCTCAGGTAAAACGGCATGAGCAGGAGAACAAAAAACAAAACCGTGAAGGAGAGCATGGCACTGAGCATGGCCATGGTAAAAAAAGATCTTTTAAAAAGTGTAACCGGAAACAAGGGATTTTGGGTTCGTCGCTCATGGAGAATAAAGATGCCCC
Source organism: Deltaproteobacteria bacterium (assembly GCA_024280455.1). GTDB lineage: Bacteria > Desulfobacterota > Desulfobulbia > Desulfobulbales > Desulfobulbaceae > DRLX01. The sequence goes on from JAJRQC010000060.1 coordinate 25,685, forward strand.
ATGCAAACACGACTGCAAACACGCTGTACACCTGCTGAAGAAAACTATCCGGCTGACCGGAAGTCACGGTGGCATGGGAAAGCAGCAGGACGCTCAACACAACCGAGGCTACATAGAGTACACCACCGAGCAGGTCAAAGCTGTTTTTTTCAACAGCATCCACTCCTGCATCGGAGCGGCCAAGAGGAGCCAGCACCCGTCGGCCGGCGAAATACACCACCAATCCGACCGGAACCGTGACCAGGAAGATCAGGCGCCAGTGCGACCAGCGCAGCAGCAGGCCGCTGACGGCGGGCCCGGTCATCAACCCGAGCGAGGTGGCGATACCGACCCACCCCAATCCGCCACCAAGCTTGTCCCTTGGAAAACTACTCTTAATCAGGGCCGGCCCCATGGCCATCATCATTGAAGCGCCGACGGCCTGGACACAACGAAAGAAGATGAGCAGGAATATGGTCGGCGCCAGGGCACAGAGCAGCGAACCAAAGGAAAAGACCAGCAGGCCACGACTGTATACAACCCCCTGTCCAAATCCTTTTGAAAAATATCCCCAGAAAAACAGGCTGGTGGTAATCGTCAGCAGATAGATGAGAACCACCCATTCGGTCAGGGCCAGCGAAGAGCCATAGACCCGCATCAGGGTGGGCAATGCCACGTTAACCATGGAACTGTCCATGGTGGACATGAAAACGCCGATTGAAACCAGTAAAAGGATGCGCTGATGGTTGGGCATAAAACCAGAAGGCTGGATTAAGGGTTCGTTCAGAAATAACTTCGTAGAGATAAGGTGTAATATGGACATTTAGAGAAGTGATCTGATTGCATGCAACCGCAGGCGTAGCAGGGCTACGTCGAGGATTGCATAATTGAAGATCGCTTTTCTAAATGTTCAGAGTGCGCCTCAGAATGCGAAGTTATTTTTGAAC
>JAJRQC010000061.1 GCA_024280455.1 Deltaproteobacteria bacterium
CATTGAAAAAGATGTCGCTTCGCGCAACTCCTCTGACGATGACATGCTGCAGAAGGCCGGGGATGTCGATACGGGCTTGGCGCGGCATAAGGAAAGGATAACAGACTTTGTAAATTTGTCAACAACGTCCCCTGTCTACCCTAAAAGTTGACAGTCTGATTTTTTGTTACTACAATAAAATTATGGAAATTGAGTACGACAGCGGAAAGCGGAAAATGACCATCCAGGGACGTGGACTTGACTTTGAAGATGCACCGCTTGTCTTTGCCGGGAGCAGAAGAATCACCTGGATGGACAACCGCAAGGATTACGGTGAGCCAAGAGAAATAACCATGGGAGAGCTTGCGGGTCGTCTAGTTATAATAGTGCATACGAAACGGGGCAGCGCAACCCGTATCATCTCAATGAGGAAAGCAAATGAAAGGGAACAGCGCCGGTTTGAAGAGCAATTTACAGAAGGTGGATGAACATATAATCAGCAAAGCTGAGTACGAAGAGATCCCGGAGCTTTCGGAAGATTTCTTCACCAAAGGACAGCTATACCGTGACGGAAAGCCGGTAAAGCGTGGTCGCCCTAAGTCGGCAAACCCAAAGGTTTCAACCACCATCAGGCTGAATAGTGAAATCGTCACCTTCTTCAAGGCCAGTGGAAATGGTTGGCAGACCCGCATCAACGATGCCTTGCTTGAATATGTACGCAGGCATAGCGCTGTCCAACAGAAGAGATGACTGAACAATACGGGGACGTTCCGGAAAACCGGGAATCGACACGGGCAAGGCGGTTGTCCGGAGAAAAAAACAGGTTTTGTAAATTTATCAACAACGTCCCCTGATCCTCCCTAAGTCAACATATCAAGCAATACGGTATGCCAAATGGTTTTGTGGATTGTTCCCATTTTTTTCCCCAGCCGAATCTTATCAATACTGCGAATCTGATCCAGTAGAATCCTAGCCTGTTTTCCTTTGAACTGGGTCTCTGGACGGCACCCCAATGGTTGACCTTTGCTCGTAATTGGAGCAACCAGTATTCGTGGAAGAGCATCATTCATATCATCAGGAGATATAATCAGACAGGGTCTTGTTTTTCTGATTTCACTACCGCGAGTTGGATCCAACTCTACCCAATATACTTCTCCTCGCTTCACCATTCCCATTCATCCTCTTCGCTTGGTAATGACACAAAACCATGCCAGGCATCATCATCGTCATGCGAGTGGTACTTAGTATACCAATCTTCACGTAATTCTTTTAGGGCGGGTCTAATCACGATAGTGTGGTCAACAAGTGACATTTCAACACTGTCCTCTAGCCCTGTTTCGGTAAGAAATGACGATGGTATTATTATTCCTTTTGAGTTCCCAATTTTTCTAATTGTTGTTCTCATATACAATATCCTCCTTGTTATGTTATAACATTGTAGTAACGGAAAGTGAGGGCGTCAATAAAAAGTTTAAACGTTTTATTGAACTTCCCGTAATTATAAAACATAACTTCACGTTATACGACTTAGCATAGGGCTGTGAGTAGGAGGAAGTAATCAGCAAAAGGTCAAAAGCGAACTTGCCCCCTTATGTTTACCGTGATAAACAAATAGAAACCGCCCACATGCAGTATGGCTACACCCTTGAAATAAATAGCTGATCACTTGGAGATTCCACTATACAACGGTAAGCAAGGTCTTGAAAAGTATAAAATGATTTTTCAAGACCTGACCCCTTTTCTTTCTTTTCTTTTCTTCGTTTCACTCCGCTTATCTGCGAGACTCCGATCCAAGCGTTCAAGTCCAAGCATTCAGGTTCAATCAAGATATAAAACACTTTGACAATTTACATAATGTCGTTATGATCAGTCCATGATTCCACGCGATGCAGAAAAAACCATCCACACCATGTTGCGCGGTTTTCCCATTGTTACAATTACCGGGCCGAGACAATCAGGAAAAACCACTCTCGCCAGGGCCATTTTTACCGACAAGCCATATGCCTCCCTCGAAGATCCGGACATTCGTCTTTTTGCCAAAGATGACCCGCGATCGTTTCTGGAACGTTTTCCCGACGGTGCCATCCTTGACGAAATTCAACGCTGTCCCGAACTCCTCTCCTATCTCCAGTCCCGGGTTGATGCAGACGGACGAATGGGCCTTTATATTCTTACCGGCTCCCAACAGTTCGGACTCTTATCAAAAATAAGCCAATCCCTGGCCGGCAGAACCGCGTTCATGGAACTTCTACCGTTCTCCCTGCCGGAACTCAAGCAAGCTAATCTTCTACCCACGGATGCAGACACCATCCTGTATAAAGGCTGTTATCCACCAATCTATGACCGGAATATCCCGCCCGGCACCTGGTTCAGCGCCTACACGACAACATATGTTGAACGGGATGTCCGACAAATTCTGCAGATCCAGGATCTTGAAACATTTCAGCGTTTCATCCGTCTCTGTGCGGGCAGAACAGGACAACTGTTAAACTTTTCCTCCCTCGCCTCTGAATGCGGGATTACCCATAACACTGCAAAAGCCTGGATATCAGTCATGGAGGCAAGTTATATTCTTTTCATGCTTCGGCCGCACCACGCAAACTTCAAGAAACGTATTGTCAAGATGCCCAAGCTCTATTTTCACGACGTGGGCCTCGCCTCGTGGCTGCTCGGGATAAGAACGGCTGAACATATAACAACCCACCCGCTCCGGGGGGCTC